>JBBQRC010000635.1:0-3843 GCA_038215215.1 Pirellulales bacterium | reverse complement strand
CTGTCTTAACTGCCTCCTGCGTCCATATCGGTTTGCCCTGCAAAACAGCCTTTTCAACTGAGGCGGCTTTTGCATGAGATGCATCCAAGGGTAGTATCCAGGAGCGGATGATGCCCGGCGAAGTGTGCGTTAAAGATGCTTCGCCCGTCAGTAAGCTCGAACCATCCGGCAGAAATGCCATCGCGCTCACAGGCTTCGAATCATTCAACAGCATTTGTTTTTCGGCGTGTGTCAACCGCCAAAGTAAATGCCACTCGATGCCGCGATAATCCTCGATGGCCGCTGTTTCACCGGCATTTTCACCGGCATTTTCACCGGCATTTTCAGGGGGCCGATGCCGTTCCAGCAAGGCCACCGCGCGATCCAATCGCCCCAATTGCCATGACGTCTGCGCTAGCGCCACGTCCGAAGCATACTGCCGCAACTGCGCTGCACGCGCTGCCGCCTCCGCTCGTTGAACTCGAAGATCGCTGTCGTCGGCACGGGTAGGGCGTGCGATTACGGAAAGCAGCATTAATGCCGCCAAGATCCGCAGGCAATCGATTCGGAAGACTAAAGCGTGGATGTGCATCGTCATTTTCTCGCAGCGCCATTATTTCCAGTCAGCGCATCGCAAACAGTGCTGCGCGACCTCTTCAGGATAGCCGTTGGATCTGCAAATTGCAGTACGGCGGGTGTTGCAATGTCATTCAGCCAAAAGCAGGAGTACAATAGTGAACACTCGTGACGGTTGGAAACCCATGATTTCGGAGCTCAATGGCTGGCCTGAATGGGCCTCTTTATTGGCTTGGCTTTGGGATTGGAGATAGCGACTTCATAAGGAGAGTCACAATGATGAACTTAGGATCGCTCGTTCCATTAGTGGCGGAGGCTAGAAGCCTATCCCACTGCTGGATGTTGAGTTGGATCACTATTGCAGTCGGGTTCGTGATAAGCCCAGCAAATGCCGACACCTCAGGCGAAGGACGTGTCGTTGCGCGTCGTCTCAATCGGCTTGAGTATCAGAACAGCGTGCGGGACCTGCTGGGAGTGAACGTTGATTTCCAGGAGATACTGCCACCCGACAACATGGCGGACGGATTCGACAATGTGGGTGAAGCCCTCCACATTTCCTCATTTCTGTTGGAACGATATCTAGAAACCGCCAGTATCGCCCTCGATCGTGCCATCGTAAATCTACCGCAGCCGTCGATAATCAAAAAACGCTATAGCCTCAAGGAAACGCATCAGGTTAAATCAACGACCGAGAACGTGTTTCGCAAATCGGACGACGATGATAGCGTTGTCATGTTCAGTTCCTCGCGTTGGCAGGCGGCAACGCTTTCACCATTTTATCCGCCGGATCCCGGCACCTACCGATTCCGGATTTCAGCCTCAGCAATTCAGAGTTCAGGCAAACCCTTGACGTATCAAGTGGACGCTGGCTTGATGTTGATGACCGGCAAACAGCATCTGGTCAGTTACTTTGACGCCCCGGCGGGCAAGTCCGAGATTGTGGAATTCGTCGATTATCTTGATTCGCGAAATACCATTCGCATTTTGCCTTATGGACTGGCCTCTGCGCAGGAAGTTGACAAGATAGGAGCAGACAAATATGAAGGGCCAGGTTTGGCGATCGATTGGATCGAGGTTGAAGGACCGTTAAACGAAAATTGGCCCCCAGCAAGCCATCGTGGGATATTCGGCGAAATGTCGCAAGGACCTGCCCCCATTTACAATCAGTCAAAGCGTGTCGAAGTCGTATCCGAAGTCCCACTCGTTGACGCTGATCGCATCCTGCGCCAGTTTTGCCGTCGAGCGTTTCGACGAAGTGTGAACGCGGACGATGTCGCACCCTTCCTTAAACTTGTGCACACCAAACTGGGTGAAGGACGCTCGTTCGAACAGTCGATGCGAGTCGGTTTGACCGCCGTGATGGTGTCACCTCAGTTTCTATTTCTTAACGAAGCAACGGGCACACTCAACGACTTTGCGCTTTCCAACCGACTGGCGTATTTTCTTTGGCGCTCGCTGCCCGATGACGAGTTATTGACACTCGCTGAACAAGGGCGACTGCACGATTCGAAGACTCTGCATGCTCAAACGGAACGAATGCTCGAAGATCCAAAGTCGCGTGCGTTTGCCAAAGACTTCGTAGGACAATGGCTTAACCTGCGCGATATCGATGTCACGATGCCGGGGCAACTGCTCTATCCTGAATTCGATGACATGCTCAAGGAGTCGATGCTGCGTGAAACAGAACTGTTCTTTTCGGAAATCCTGACTCATGATCTCAGCTTAACCAATTTCGTTGCGTCGGATTTCTCCATGCTGAACGGACGGTTGGCTCGGCACTATGGCATACAAGGCGTTGACGGGTGGGAATTTCATCACACAGTTTTGCCCCCAGAAAGTCATCGCGGCGGAGTCTTGACCATGGCCAGCGTCCTCAAGGTCACTGCCAACGGAACGTATACATCGCCCGTTAATCGAGGAGTATTTGTTCTGGATCGAATTCTGGGAACGCCTCCTTCGCCACCTCCCGAAAGTGTGGCTGGCCTCGTTCCCGACATACGCGGTGCGACCACAATTCGCCAACAACTCGTCAAGCATCGCGAAGACGATGCCTGCGCAAGCTGCCATGCAGAAATCGATCCGCCCGGTTTTGCCCTAGAGAATTTCGATGTGATTGGTGGCTGGCGGGACCGTTATCGGCTTTCAGGCTGGACACGCGAGGCCCAGGAAGTTGTCGTGGATGGCCTGAAAATGCGCTACTACCATGGTGCAAAAGTGGATCCGGCCGACATTTTGCAGGATGGGCGTGGGTTTCAAAATATCGACGAACTCAAGACGCTGCTGTTAACGGATAAAGACCAAATCGCTCGCGCATTGACACACAAACTGGTAACCTACAGTACAGGTGCAGCACCGAGTCAAGACGATCAGGCAGAAATAGAAGCCATCGTTGCCCGGGTACGCGAACAGAACTACGGCTTTCGGACGCTGATTCACGAAATCGTGATAAGCGAGCTGTTTCGCAAAAAATGAACGCATGAACAGAGACCTACCTTTGAAACACGAATCCGAGATTGCGACATCAACCCGAACCTCGCGACGACAATGGTTGCGAGCGGCCGGAGTCACACTCGCCTTGCCCATGCTGGATTGTTTTCAGCCGCGAGCCCGGTCTGCTCAAGATGTGCTTCCACCAAGACGGATGGTTTGCATCTGCACACCATTGGGTCTTCATCCAGCAGATTTTTTCCCCACGCAACCCGGGAAGGATTACGAGAGGACTCCCTATTTGGAGGTGCTCGGCGAGTCCCGTAGTGACTTCTCCGTCATCTCTGGACTGTCGCATCCGGATGTGGGTTCCAGTCACGATTCCATCTTCAGTTTCCTGACAGGCGCTGAGCACCCAGAGATCCGATCCGGTTTTCGCAACAGCATCTCACTAGACCAGTTTGCAGCCGAGAAGATGGGTGGTCTGACGCGGCTCCCAAGCTTGTCGTTGTCGGCCGAAGGATTCGGACTCTCGTGGACCCGCAGCGGCGCTTTTGTGCCTTCGGACCTGTATCCGTCCAATGTCTTCGCTCGCATGTTTTTGGAAGGTCGCCCTGATGAAATACTCCTACAAAAGCAGCGATTGAGTGACGGGCAGAGCATCCTAGATACAGTCCGCGGACAGGCCCAGCAACTGCAACCGTCGCTGGGCCGCCGCGACCGTGAGAAGATCGACGAATACTTTACAAGCGTTCGAGAATTGGAACAGCGAATGACAATCGCGGAACAATGGTCGCAACGGCCGAAACCCAAAGTTGATGCCAAGCAACCTCAGAACAACATGAATTCAGCCGACCTGAT
>JBBQRC010000634.1:0-3862 GCA_038215215.1 Pirellulales bacterium | reverse complement strand
TGGCCGAAAGCGGCGAACTCCGGCAAGCGTTTATCGACTGCGCGGACCGTAAATTGGGAGGGGCGGTCGATTTGCAATGGCTGTTGACCTCGCTTTCGCTCCCTGCAGAGGCTACGACCGCCAAACTGTCACAGATTGCGGCCCGTTCCACCGCCAACCCCTGGATTATCCGCGCTTTGTCATTATGCACTGACCCGGCTCAATCGATGCAACTCAGTGCAGGGCTGCTGGACGCTGCCCGCCAGCCAGACGCAGTGTCGAATGAAGTCTTTAGCGATTTGCAGCAATGTCTCAAACGACTATGGACAAGACTGAGCGTGGAGGACCAATCCGCCTTGCTGACCGAGCACTTTACTCCATCAAGTACTGCTAGGGAAATCGCTTTGACACCGGCCCAAATGTTGCTGGTGGCTGCCTACAGTGAATCGAAATCAGGCCAATCGAATAGACTGGCGGACGAGGTCCTCACTCGTGTGACGCAGGATAGCTTGGCACGCATGCTCGACAATACAACCAAATTGTCGCAGCGCATGACACTGATCAATCTGCTGGGCTGCGGACTGCTACCGGAAGCCGATGCGTTGAGCACGATTGAAAAGTTGATTGACGCGAGACAGCTACCCACCATTCAAGAAGCGGCCCTATTGGCGGCACGGCGCATGAACTCGATCAGCGTGGCGGACATGTTAATCCGATTGTGGCCCAAGTTGGGCTACGAAGCACGTGCGGTGGCCGCTGCTGGTCTACTGACACGCCGACCATGGACAGAGCGGCTGGTGGATGCCCTCGAATCGGGCAGCGTCAAACCGGTCGACTTGGATCCGTCCACCGTTCAACAATTGCAAAGCACTGGGGACCGAAAACTGCGCACGCGTTGCGAACTAGTATTTGGTAAACCGACCGCGCGAGCGGCAGTTGTGAAACAGTTTATGAACAACCTGCCGCGCGAAGTGGATGCGGCCGAGGGGAAAAAACTCTTTGTTGAAAACTGTGCTGTGTGTCATCAACCAGCTGTGGGCAAACCTATGATCGGGCCTCCAGTTGACAATCTCGGACACTGGACGGCCGAACAGTGGGTGACCGCTATCCTCGATCCAAATCGCAATATCGAGCCCAAATACCATCAGTACACGCTACTGACGACCGACGGGCAGATATTGGCGGGAGTGATCCAGGCCAGGAGCGTCCAAAGTGTCCAGTTGGCCGGTACAGATGGTAACATGCGAGAGATTCCGCTGGCGGAAATTGAGGAGCTGCGTGACGCCGGTATCTCTCTCATGCCAGAAGGGCTAGAAACGAAATTGAGCCCGAGCCAACTCGCCGCGTTAATTTCGTTTTTGCGATCCAGATAAGTTATTGGGCCGTATCGCAACAAGTGCACTGCCGATGAGGGCGACGCTTTGACACCCCCACGCTGCCGGCCCTATACTTTCAGTGGCAGTCGAGTAATTTAGATGCCACAAACGCTGCTTGTGATGAGAAACACCTGGTCTGAAAGGACTGCTGGATGAATAAATACGGTGCGCTGTGCGACGAAACTTATGTAAATATGCACCTGAGCACTGAGATGGATCTCCCCCAAAATCGCGAACCAGTACTGCACTTCTTTGAGCAAATACAGAAGCGTTACCCTAGCATGTCAAACTTTTACTCGCGCGAGCGAGGCGAGTTCTGCTTGGAGGAAGAGAAAGAGACCGGCCAATATCGCTGGGTTTCCATTGAGCCACGGCGCCTCAGTAGTGGTTCGGTGAATGCCAACTCCGTCGAGGAGGCGGTGGCTCAACATCGCACCGTACTTGAAATGGTTCCTTTCGCGCTGTCTGTGAGTCACTTGGATTGCGAATCGCTTAATTTCTCCATGGGTTTCGACTACAACTACCGTGGCAATCACAACGAACTGCTGGCCGAAGCTTTAGGCATGATGCCGGCCATGGAAAAATTGGCTGAGATTAGCGGGACAACGATTTTGGGACTTGAGCCAACCATTCAGTTGGCATTGGATGACGAGTGCAAAACGCAATGTCGACTTGCCTTTGAGACGCGGACGACAGCTTATCAAGTTCGCAGTGGCGAGTATGGCGAAGAGCAACTGAGCGTGTACTTGACGTTGCGTCGCTACGACAGCCTCAACAGTGGCGAGCAGTTCGCCGATGAACTTGTGCGTCTAGCGGGCATCTGCGAGAACATGGTGGACGAATACTTGGTCGAACATGTCTTGCGTCCATTACAACAAACAATCGCCCTGAAGTAGACAGTGGGAATTTCAGTCTCTCAGCTCAAAGTGTGCACTTGTCGGCTTGACTCTTTTCGGTTCATTTGGCATTTCAAACGCCATGAGCCGACTGGGGGTAGCAATTAACAGGCGGTCGTGCGCAGTGGCTAGATTGCCACCCTCGCCACCACGTGTGTCGAGGCGGATCCGACGGATCATAGGTGGAGCGTCGACACTCTGCTTTCCCTGCTCTAAGGTGGCTGGAAAAACGAGGATCTCGTTCACAGTAGGCCAGTAGATGTTGCCGCTGGAAATGATTCCGCGTCCGAGACCACGAGGGCTTGGCAAGGCGTTCACTCCTCCGCTGGTCCCGGCTGCTGGAAAACGTCCATCAATGCGTCCGGTTGCCAAATCTAACCAAATCAATCGATCACCGCTGAGAATGAGTTGCCTGTCCGAGACGCCCAGCAGGTGAATGGCATCGGCGGCAGCCAAGTTGTCGGTGGCCCAGGTGAGTTCACCTGTAATCGAGTCCAGTGCAAATACTTCCGGGCAATCCTGCGGAGCACAGAAAACGAGACCGGCATGGATCAAACAGGGATTTAAGTCGCGATAACGGTAGCGGTCGGGTTGTGGATAGGCTCGCTTGACTTTGTCCGTGCGTTGGTAGCGAGTCAACCATTCAATCTGCCCAGTCAGCGGATCGATACAAGCAATTGAGCCCAGATTGGTATTGTAAAACAATCTTCCACCTGAGGCGGAAAGCAATTGGCTGGACAATAAGTTGGCACGGTCACTCCCCTCAACAATTCCCGCCGCCAGCACCGACGATTTCCAGAGCAATTGACCACTAAACCGATCGAAGGCGGCGACCGAACGTCGTAACCCTACATTATCGCGTTTAACCACGGCAATGAACAAAGAATCCCCCATTATCAGTGGACAGCCCTCTGGCTCAGCCCCACCAAAATCAAGCTGCGAGAGACGCAATGGGAAACCTCGCAACAAGCTGCCCTGCCGTTGCAGATCAAGTCCCACAATGTAGCTCATCGATGCGCCATCCGGAGCTCCCTGGCCGCTGGTCCAAGCTGTTACTGGCGAGCCCAGGCGAGCATAGAGACAGTTTTCATAGATGGTTACTGTGCCACGCGGCATACCAACCATCGGATACCCCAGCGGCAAGAACGAGGCCGGTGCAATCTGCGTGTCGAATAGCGGCAATGGCGGCTCGATATCCGGCCAAGGTTTGCCGCTCTCCAAGTCAAAGGCGGAAATGCGATTGAGTTCATTGATAAATACGCGACCGCGATAGATGGCGGGATGGTAGGGCAGGGCACCTGCCTCCATTTCGCCGACGCGAGGCTTGCTGGCTGGCGTACGGTCACTGCTGGAACTGTAGCGTTCGAGTGTACGATTCCAGGTTGGCCAACCGCTGGGATCCAAGTCCGCGTCACCTGCCGCATGTCGCGCATAACTGCCAGCAAAGGTTGACCACTCGTTCGCGAGAGGCTGAGGCTGCGACCAAGCATTCCGAGACTTCAGGCGATCCACGAGCACCTGTGTGAACGCGGGAAGTTTCTCAGCCACGCTAGCGATCCAGGCATAGGTTGTCGGGCGATCGGTGCTATCCTCGCAGATAGCCGCCGCATC
>JBBQRC010000633.1:0-3865 GCA_038215215.1 Pirellulales bacterium | reverse complement strand
TGCGACTGCGGCCGGCCGAGAGCGTGAAACTTTCAGGTTGAATCAACAAGCCTGTGAGGACAGTGCCACGACTGTTTAGGGCATTGAGGCTGACGGTTTGCGGCTGTTTGGAAGTGTTTTTGATTTCCAGCGCGAGGCGTCGCTGGCCGCCGCGAGCTTGCGAAAGTTCGATTTGGGTTGGGGATGCATAGATGCCTCCGCCGATATGCTTCGACTTGACCTCTTGGCCAGGAAAGTCCTCAGAGTTGACACCAAGTGAAAAAGTGCGGCGATGGACAACTCTGCCGCCACTGAGCATTTCCACGTCGAGCTGATAACGACCTGAAAGCAAAACTTCGGGTAGCATGGACTCCATCCGCACGGAGCATTTGGGCAAGACACGACCAAGATATCGTTCCTCACCTTCCATGGCAGCCCGCACGGGCATGGACATCCGCAGTTCACTAAAGCTGCGATCGCTAGGATGGGCCCGCAGTTGCGAGCGCAGCTCGTATTCAAAGGCGGTATCCGTCGCATTACGGACGATGGTACTGACCTTGGGGAGGCCGTTATACGAGTAGATGCGTCCTTCCTCGATTGCCAGTTCGCGGACCTGATCACCACGAGCTCCGATGACATCGATATCGACGCGCAGGACGTAATGAGTGATAAAATTTATTCCAGCCTTGGTCACCGGCTTGCTTGAGGAGGAGTCGAACTCGGGCGGCCGCTCCGATTTGGTTCCATGATCACGGACCAAGATGCCCAGAGAATAGAAACTGGCGTCGCCATCGGGCACTTTCACCACCCCCTGAATCATGTGGGGTATGTCACGGGAGAGGGTCAATTTTCCAGATGTCAGAATATCGATGGGATTCAGTTGACTGGCTTGCTCGTCCTGAATCACTTGGCCGCTGAGATCTTGTCGCAAGCCGACTTTTAGAACTTCGATTTCGGTGTCGCGATTGAGCGTCTCGATTTTGAATTCAAAATCCAAGATATCACCACGGCGGCCGCTGATCCTTTGGACGAGAGGCTCAATTTGAAAAGCGGGGCTAAAGTTATCGTTGATCACCACGGTGCGTTGTGCCGACGCCGAGCCGACGGTGCAGCTCCACAGACTCAGCGTTAACAAGAACACGCGTAGGATGATTGAATGGTTGAGAAAATTTTCAATCATGTGCATCTGCCCAATGGAGTGAAGCCATGGCGACCAAAGTAACGCAATAGGCTGCGACTATTCAGGTGCGGGGAGGTCGAGCGGCTGGATTCGAGACGCGGGTTTGCAAGTTGGGAGGTTATTGCGAACGATCCGTGGCGAGATAAAAATCGCCACTTCGGTTTCTTGCTCTTGTTTCGAAACCTTGCGAAAGAACGCCCCCAGGACTGGTATCGAACCCAGGAACGGGATCTTATCGATTTGTTCCACCGTCTGCCGCTGCACGAGGCCGCCAATCACAATGGTTTGGCCGTCCATGACATCTACTTTCGTGGAAACGATGCGGCGGTTAATCACCGGAAAAGGATTCCTGTTGATCGCATTGCTTGGATCGGAGTTGCGAATGTCTTCGCTGACCTCGGCTCTTTCAATTTCTACGCTAACCATATCGCCGCGAATCCGCGGTGTAATCATGAGGGTGATCCCCGCGTCCACTTTCTGAACGTCTTGGCGGAACAATACGTTTGCACCGGCCGGCTGCAGGCTGAAAAAAGTTTCCCGCTCGATGGCGATGGAAGCCTTTTCACCATCTTTCGCCGTAACCCTAGGGGCCGCGCGAATGGTGACGTAGCCTTGTTGCGCCAGCAGTTGGACAAAGGCGGTGGTGACTGCAAAATCGGCGAAGGCGTTATGTACGCCGAAGGGGCTTCCGGCACCCGAGAAGGCTAGGCCAGACATGCCGACATTCAGCTGATCGGCGCTACTGACTCGAAGAGTATGATTCCAATCCACTCCGAATAGGAAGCCGCTATTGGGCGAGGTGACACACACAATTGCTTCCAGAACGACTTGCTGCACCGGTATATCTAGTTCCTGCAGTCGCGATACCAGGTCTTCACCAATAGCGTGGGGTGCATCTATGGCGATCAGATTCCGCTCATCGGATGCTTGATAGAAAACGCCCAAGCGTTTCGGCAGCAGTGACGCCAATTTGGTTGGAGGATGATTGACCGGCACATATTGCGTGCGTTCACTGATCATACCAAACAAGGGTGATCCGGGATCGGGAGGTGCAATCAGGAAGGCCTCGTCGCGTTTGGCATACACCAAGCCAAGCGGTAGGAGCAGGGTGCTCAGTGCTTCTTCAAAGTCAGCATCTTTTATTTGCACGCTCACGACGCCACCCACGGTGTCGTCCACAACGACCGTTTCGCCCGTTGTTGACGCCAGAATGTCGATCGCTTCGCGGATATCAGTTTGTTCAAAGACTTCGTTAATCCGAGGTCGAAATTCGGTAGTTTCGACACGGCTGGGCAACGCGCCTTGCAGCAATTCCGGAGCCGCACCGGTCACCACCGGCGCTTGACCGAAATTCCAATTGGCAGAGACCACAGGCAAGTTATTTTGCTCGATCTGCTTGATCGCCATCAATTCTTGCAAGGCTGCGAGGATGGACTGCGCCGTTGGGCTGGCTGAATCGGCTAGGCTTTCAGGACCAGGATTGGACTGTTGTCTCGTCTGCGTGACACTGCCGATCTTGGACTCTGGATGCGCCGCCGAATTCGCTGCCAGTGTTTGTTCCGAGGCGAGCTTCGTTTTACTCTCAGTTTGACTGACGACCGGATACATGATGTCAGTGTTTTCCGTGAACTGAACCTGGTTGGCGATCGAAGCTTTCGAGATGCGCGCCCGCTCTACCGCTTCGCCGTACAGTTCAGCCACGCTCTTGTGATTGATCCTAGCAGTCTTCGCGCAGCCCCCCGTCGCTAGCAGTAAGCTAACTACCAGAATTCGGATTGATAGCGAAGCGAAAGGCATGGGCAAAACTCAATGCTCAATGGGCGTGCGAAAATCGCGTCTCGAACGTATAGTCCGCAACCGGCTCAAGACGCAAGACCGCCACGGCACGATTCCGCCAAATTGTTTCGTTTTTGAGATGACCCCTAAATGACCTTGACGTTGAAACTGGCCAAAAGTTACTTACGCCTACATTTCCTTTCCCCTAGCTGATCGAATTGGGTTTCTGTGAATGCTGTTCAACTCATACCAATTCGCGATTTTTTTTCCCTTGATTGCGGTGGCCTACTTCTTGACGCCATACCGCTTTCGCTGGGCGCTACTGCTGGCCGCCAGCTACTATTTTTACATGTGCGCTATCCCTGAATATGTCCTCTTGCTGCTGAGCGCTACGACGATCGACTACTGCATGGGGCGTGCGATTGCCCGGGCGACCACGGAGCGGGGGAGATTCTCCTGCCTGATAGTCAGTTTAACGGCAAACCTCGGCACGTTGTTCTTCTTCAAGTATTTCAACTTTTTCATGGATTCGGTGTCCGCAGTCAGTGGAGCGATTGGGGTGCCCATGGCGACCCCTAGTTCATCGTGGCTGCTGCCCGTTGGGCTCTCCTTTTACACGTTTCAAACGATGAGCTATTCGATCGATATTTATCGTGGCCAGTTACAGCCGGAGCGGCATTTTGGACGGTTCGCGCTGTACGTTTCGTTCTTCCCGCAACTGGTAGCGGGCCCCATAGAGCGCTCTACCAACCTCTTGCCACAATTTCGCCAGAACTTCGATTTCGACTATGAGCGTGTCGTTGGCGGACTGAAGCTAATGGCCTGGGGACTATTCAAGAAGATCGTCATCGCTGATCAATTGGCCATCTTGGTGGACGCTGTTTACAGTTCACCCGAAGGCTTGGTGGGCGTTCACTATGTGGTGGCCAC
>JBBQRC010000632.1:0-3867 GCA_038215215.1 Pirellulales bacterium | reverse complement strand
CGTGTAGAATTCAGCTCTTGGTGTGGCCCTTCCATAGTTCAGCATGAAATTTAGTACATCGTCCCATGTAACAAGGCCCGCGTCTTGGCTCCTAATGAGTTTCTCCTGTTCTGAATAACGCGCGTCAAATTCACGCCATTTTTCAAAACCATCTCGCACCATGCGAGCCAACTCTTCCTCGTTTTGCTGGGAAAGAGGCCCCAGATCTCCGGCAATCATGAGGTGCTGTAATTCTTCCGGAGGCACCAAGCAAATAACTCGTGAGTACAGTGACTCGAAGCGATCTGCGTCAACCAAAGTTGAGGCAATTAGCCGTAGTCGTTCTCGTGCCGCTCGGTATGCGTGTTCCTCGCGGCTTTGACGAACCACAATCGTATCCACAACAATATTTTTCCGGGAACCAAAACGGTGAACACGTCCAACTCGCTGTTCCATGTCCATAGGGTTCCAGGGAACATCAATGTGCACCAAACGTCGGGCAACCTGCAAGTTGATGCCTTCGCCACCTGCGCGGGAAGAAACGAGAAAGCGAGGCCCGTCTGGTCGCGAGAACTTGTCAACCGCCGCATAGCGATCTGCATCGCTTTGGCCGCCAATGATGAGCGACACGTCGTCGTCGGTCACGCGTCTCAAGTAATTGACAAAGGCCGTTACAGTTTCGATCGGCTGGGCGAAAAAGACAATCTTCTCTCTGCCGGCTGTATCAATGATATTCTTCTTAATGAAGTCCCATTTGAAATCAGCTTGTTCCTTGACGATCGCCAGGCCTTGCTTGAGCAGCTCATAAAGACTTGCCAGTGATTCCAAATCATCGTCGCCCGTTTCGTCCTCGATGTCGTCAATATCGCTTTCGGAGCTTTGCCTTTTTATTTCCCTGTTCATCCGGTCGAACAGCTTGTTCACATCTTCATCAGCGGGGCCGTTGCGGTACGGCCTCAAAGCCGCCAAACATTGATTCAGGAGCGATATCGAAGGCGTAGCGCCGGATCGAATGGCCTGCCGCACCAAGTACCCAAGTCCCGCTTGTGGACTGGAGGCTGCCCATTGCATGGCTTGGGCACAACGCCATCCCGCTGCCCGCTGTTTTGCACTAGGCTCTTGGTACGAACCGTACTTGGGCGGTGAAAAGTGATCGTGGATTGCCGATATCCATTGTCGATATCGCTGTCCCAGGTCAATCACGAGCGGTGGATTAACAGTGCGGCGAGGGAAAAGCAGATTGCCATCCCAGTCCACAATGTCATCTTTGGTCCGAAAAATGACTCGGCCGATAAGCGCTTCCTGCGGCTCGTCCGGAGCTTTCAACAGTCCAACCAAGTTTTCAAATCGGCTTGCATGCCCTTGGTGAGGCGTGCCACTCAGCAGGATGATCCGGCCTTGATTGGGTTGCTTTCGAATCAAATCGCGGACTAGTCGAAATTTCTCTTTCGGGTCGCCACCGCCTTCAGCCCAATCCGACAAGTGGTGACATTCGTCGACAACGATGACATCCCAGGGGACTGTAGCAAGTATGTTTTCGCGATGGGCTGGATGAACCGCACGATGAATACTGACAATCAGGCGTGAGTCATCCAACCTCGCGTCAGCCTGCTGCGCCGACCATTGTCGAAAACCGAGCTCTAGTCGGTCGAATTCCTTGCGCACGTTGGAAACTAAACGTGCTGGGGCGAAGTAAATGATTCGCGTGTTCGGACGGCGTTCGAGCAGCTCTTTAATGAGCAGACCCGCTTCGACCGTTTTTCCCAAACCGACTTCATCCGCGATTAAGACCCGCCGAAGGTTCTCAGTGTCGAGAATATGCCGAACCAAACTCACTTGGTGAGCTAGAGTGGACACTTCTCGCGCGTCGAAGCGTCGTTGAGGATCTTCGCAAGCCAGAAAATAGGCCATCAAACGCCCGATGCTACGTTTTCCCACAGACGACACATTCGCATCGGCAGATAAGTTCCGCAAGACGTCAGCAGGCGTAGCGACGGGCTGTAGTCGATTCGTATCAACACCTAATTCCACGGGCGCGTCCGAGTGCTGTCCGGCCAGCAGCAATCTCTGCGGAGGGCGACAGATGTCTGCCGTCGTGATTCCCCATTCCTCAGCAATCTTGACAACCAGTCGAGGGTAGGGCCAGCGAGAATTTTTATAAAACGCATACGGTTTCATACTGCTGCACTCTTCGATGATGTACTATCCACTGCCGGTGCGCATTGGATGATGTCATCAATTTCCTCGAGTACCTTTTTGCGTTTCTGGCCGTCGCTGCGTTTAACACTATCTTCATGCGAACTGACAATAGCCTCCGCTGCGGCCAATAATGGGTCATTATGGTTCTTCCAAGCCTCCAGAATCTCCGACTCAACTAGCCGATAGTTGCTCAGCAAGACGTTTTGGGCTGGCGTTTTGGCTGCCTCAATCGCTTCATCAGCGAGATCGTTACACAGGTCCAATATTCGGTTGCGAACGCCAGTCCCAACATGCTCATTTTTCCGCACAAAGGCCTGGCACTTGCGGCGAATGGGGCCCTCGATCGCCTTGCATAATTCTGCACGAACAGTTTCACGGAGGTCATCGACGACACTCTTTCCAACGGTTGCCAAGTGCTTGGTATCCGCAGCGATGGCGTCGCGTTGGGCCTCGATTAAGCGTGGTTGGACCCGCCCCCCTTGCTCCTTGGCCCATTCGACCACGCGATCCACGAACCCTAGGCAATCCGCTGAAAACTCCCGAGTGCGTTTGCGCAACTCGCTGAGGATCGATTTTCCCCAGGCTTCAGCTACGGGATCTTCGAACGACATAGCAAAATCAGTAGGTAAATTAATGTGCCTAGCCCCATAGAAAGTCCCATCGCGTTTGACTGCGGCTTGCAATGTGCGCCAGTTTGCGTTTCGCAGTTTTCTGAGATAGCTACGAATCGACTTCGTCGCGGTCAGACTAGAACTAGCGACAACGGTTTCAATGTTCGCAGGTAGCGTCTCCTTAAGAAAAGTCCTATAGCCGCCTTGCCTTGCTCGAAATTCTTCGCGCAGCGGCTTGATAAAAGATTCAAGCTCCGATTTCAAGGCATCGGCTTCTTCACGCGCTCGCGTTTTCTCTTCCCAGCGTGCACGAATCAGTTCGACTTGACTCAACAGCCTCTCGTGCAAAGAGTTCAGCGCGTCAGAGAATCGCCTGTGAACGACATCTCGGTTCTCTCGGCACAGGGTTGCCAAGCCAATTACCATGGCAGGAACCCCACTCTGTTCTTCCTCACGTATAAAGGCCGGTTCGTCTTCGTCGCCAATCAACAGACGAAGGTACTCGGTGGTAGAAAGCGGGAATACTTGCAGGGTATCTGCGATCCGATCGATGGTCGCTTTCTTTACATCCCCCAGTTCATCCTCTGCAGTGGTCCATGCCATAGCAATTTGCGCCTGCAGTTGATTGTTGACCAGCTCACGGCACTCGGTCATCACGTCAGCCAAGTGTTCACGTTTGGATTTCGATTTATTCACATCGTTCTGTCGACGGGTACTCGCGATTTCATCCGTACGCACGACCGCGACAATTAAGATGACAGGATCAGCCGTCGGATCATCTGCCGAGTGCAGCAAGCGGGTCAAATAACCGCTAGAGCGCAGCAGGTTCGCGTCGGCTTCGGTAATGCCTCGGTGATTGACGACTAACACCACAGCATTGGCGTTGTTGCGTACCCATTTGTCCGCAACTTCCCGATAAACGTCGCCAGCGATGCCAAGCCCCGGCAGATCGACGAGCTGTACGCCCTCCTGCAGCAATGGCGAATTCCAGCGAACTTGGAGCTCTTTAATGATCGGAGACAGAAAGCCAGCCGCATGAACATGCAATTCATCGAAGAATTGCAGGGAGTTGCCGTCC
>JBBQRC010000631.1:0-3867 GCA_038215215.1 Pirellulales bacterium | reverse complement strand
TTACCGCGTTGATTGATCCAATACGCCTTCGCCGCTTTTGGGAATTATCTGATTGATTGATCAGCTTAACATCGCGTCCTGCTTGCTGCTGTTCTTGGCCGCGATGGGAATTGGCCTGTCGAAAAGCGGGTTTGCGGGTATGGGCATGTTTCACGTCGTGATCTTTGCCTTTATTTTTGGCGCGCGCGAGGCCACGGGCTTGCTGCTGCCCATGCTGATCGTGGGCGATATGTGCGCGATTAAGATGTTTGGCAAAACCGCGCAGTGGAAACATATACAGCGCCTGCTGCCGCCAACAGCCATTGGAGTGATCCTGGGTTGGTTGGTCATGGGACGGATCAATGATGCCACATTCAGGCCGTTGGTGGGTGGGATCATCCTGACACTCACCTTCATCCAGGCAACCCGTATGTGGCGACCGCAGTGGTTTGACAGGATTCCTCACGAGCGTTGGTTTGCGTGGAGTCTTGGTTTGCTGGCTGGGGTGACGACAATGCTGGCCAATGCCGCCGGGCCCGTCATGGCACTTTACTTTATCGCTGTGAGCTTGCCGAAACTGGAGTTGGTAGGGACCAGCGCCTGGTTCTTTTTGATCATCAATCTGTTCAAAGTGCCCTTTAGTTTTGGGCTCGATCTGATCAACTTGGAATCGCTGGCGATCAACGCCGTTTTTGCGCCCGCGATTCTGCCTGGCATGCTACTGGGGCAATGGTTGGTCAAGAGGATCTCGCAACGTGTATTTGACACTTTACTGTTGGCGTTTACCGGCATCGCCTCGCTGAGACTCATTGGGATTCTTTAGTGAGCAGCCGAGGTGGTATGCACATCGCGGCCAGGTTGCATCAGTCACCCGCAAGTGGGCGAGTGGCGGCCAAGACCTGCTTTAACTCAGCGATGACCTCCGCCGCGGCCTCTTCCATGACGTAGTGACCCACGTCTGCCAGTTCGCTCGTTTTAGCATCGGGCAACAACGCTTGAAAGCGTCGTAAACATTCGGGGCGAAAGCACCAATCCCGCATGCCCCACACCAAGTGAACGGGCAATTCTTGGAAGCGATGCAATTGTTGTTCGATTTCGGCCAGGAGTTTCCAAGTTGGGTCGCTAGCGTGCCGTGGAATGTCGTGCACGAAGCCAGCGATTGCGACGCGATTTTGCCAACTGGAATACGGCGCCAATAAGCCTTCTGCCACGGCAGGTTCCAGACGTGGTAAACGATTGAGCGTCAAGTACAAGGCGGCTCGCGCAAACAAATTCATTTTGCGCATGGCCCAATTGCCCACCACAGGAATTCGGCAAGCGGCTATCCGCCAGGGTATGTACGGTGGGGGGAAGGCTGCCGTATTGAGAATAACTAATCCGTCGATGCGATTCAGCACTCGTAGGGCTGCGCCCAAACCGATCGCGCCTCCCCAGTCGTGTACCAGCAGATGAATGTGTTGCAGGTCGCGACGCTCGATGAAGTTGACCAGGTTTTCAATATGTTGCGACAGCGTGTAGGGATAATGCTGCGGTTTGTCACTCAGTCCGCAGCCAACATGATCCACCGCGACCACATAGGCCTCGGAGCTGAGCTCTTGCAAGACGCGGCGATAGGTGAAGGACCAGGTTGGGTTGCCGTGGACGCACAAGATCGTGGGTTGATCCGCTGATCCGGTCGCCACATAGTGCATCCGTGTACCCTGAGGAGCGGGTGGCGGCAATTCAAAAAATTGAGAGGTAAACGGATAAAGTTTCTGCCAGTTGGCCATGATTCGAGCATCTAAAGTGCGGCGGCTGTCCATAGGCCGCTGAGATCGCAAAGCTGGCACATGGTCGAGTCATCACAGAAAGTAGTAATGGAAGCAGATTGGAGCCGTATTTCCTGGTTAACCGGTACGATCGTGCTGGAAGGGTGCGAGTATACCGTCAGGCTCCCAAGCTGTCGCCGGGAGCCAAGGTGGGATAAGTACAATAGAACCATCTGGCAAACAACTCATCACGCGTTCCCATTTGGGCATTGTCGAAAAACTGTTATGAATCGCATTTCATTCGCAAATCCAAAGTTATTCTCACCCCATGTGGTCTGGGTTCTGCTGGCGGGCGCGCTGATCTGTTGGTCGGCCAGTCCTGGGGCGGCGCAGGGAACCGGCCACATCGAAGTCGATATCGTCGAAGAGCTTTCGGGGAAACCACTTACTTGTCGTGTGCGACTAAAGGGGCAAAACGACAGGGACTTGCGCATTCGCGGCGGACTGTATCAAAACGGCTGGAATCTGGTTGAAAGCCCACTGAAATTCGAAGGACGACCTGGCGACTACCGATATGAAGTGTCGGCTGGGCCACGCTTCTCACGTGGCCTGGGCGGCTTTACGCTGGATCGCAAATCGGCAGCCATCGATAGCTTGCGATTGCCGCAGCATTGTGATTTAGACCTTGAAGGATGGTATGGCGGTGACCTGTACTCCTGCGTCAAGCCCGCTGAAACGGCCAAGTGGCTAGCGGCTGCGGATTTGGTGATGGCGGCCGTGGTTCATACGGAAGTCGCCCAAGGCAATCCCGCGTCGGAATTTACACAAATAGATACATCCGGAACGAAATGGGTCGATGCCCGCAGTTATTACGACGCGCGTGCAGGGAGCGGCTTGATCTTGCATCACTGGACTCCACCTCGTGCGGTTCCCGAACATGTGCCATCAAGCAAGTTGCTTGAACTGGCCAAGGAGAATCGCCAAACGCACGCTGAGATTCAACGACTATGGGCGCGGGACACACCGTTGTGGTTGGCTTCCAACAAGGTAGATTCGATTCAGCTCCTGTCCGATCATTTGACCGACGACGGCCAGGGGGCGGCCGAAGTGAAGACCCTGGCCAACGTCGATGCGGCCATGTTTCGCGGTCCACGTGGCGGTGGACGTCTGGTCGAATTTCTCTATTGGCAGATGCTGGAATCGGGGCTACGCATTCCACCCTCGGCCGGAAGCGGCGTTGGTAAATCGCCAGCCTCGTTGGGTTACAACCGCGTGTATGTGATGACGGGAAATCCATCGCCAGCAGCTTGGTGGGAATCGCTGCGCGCCGGTCAGAGCTTTGTGACCAACGGACCGTTACTACGCGTGCAGGTCAATGGCTACCTGCCTGGACAAGTGCTAACCTCAACCGGCAAGTCGCCAATCGAACTTGACATTGGTTTAACGTTGACCGTCGCCGACCCCGTCGAATATCTCGACGTCATTTTTAATGGACAAACTTTGTATCAAGCGCGACTGGACGAATTCGCCAAACAGGGCGGCAAGATTCCGCCACAGGTCATCAAGGAAAGTGGTTGGTTGGTGATTCGAGTTGTTACCGAGAGAGACTTTACTTATCGGATCGCCACCACGGCCCCTTATTACTTCGAATTCGACGGACAAGCTCGAATCAGTCGCCAAGCCGTAGAACTCTTCCAGCGATGGCTCGAACAAGCAGCGGCACAACTATCTAGTGACAAGGAACCCACGCGCGCAGCCGTGCAACCCTATGTGCAGGCGGCCAGGCGGTTTTGGGCAGAACGCTTGAAACAAGCCAATGTGCCGTAAGGGGTCGTCTCAAAGCAAGTTACCGCACTCGTTACAGATTGGCTACCTTTCCTGTCCGGAACCGAACACGCCGACCGGATGGAAACCGCGCGAGTGTGATGCGGGTTTGATGCTAACGATAGCCGAAGTAACCTGACTAAGATCACGTGCAAATCGCACTGCGGGAAAGTTAGCGCGAAAAGTGCTAGCAATAAAACCCGCCAAAAGCACTCGCTGGTTAGGATACCTGGGGCATGGAAGCTGACAAGGGAGTTCGCGGTTGGGCTGCAGCCTTGACCGCAGGGATCGTACTCACTCTGGTGTTTTTGGTTGT
>JBBQRC010000630.1:0-3875 GCA_038215215.1 Pirellulales bacterium | reverse complement strand
TGCGCTGGTGATGGCGGCGCACGTGGCCATCACATCGGTAAGGCAAACCGTTGCGTCGGAGACGCTGTCTACGGCGACATGTCCAGGCCAGCGCGCGATCAACGGAACACGATGTCCCCCTTCCCAATTATCACGCTTCATGCCGCGCCACGGTCGCGCACCGTCGTGTTGAAAGTCTTTGCGCATGTGAATAACGCTGGTTGTTTCCGGACCATTGTCGCTGCTGAAGAGGACCAAAGTGTTGTCAGCCACTCCAAGTTTCTCGAGCGTGCCCAGCAACTCACCGACGATGAAATCCATTTGCCCAATGAAATCACCATGAGGCCCGGCCTGCGTCTTGCCTTGGAAAGCGGGCGCGGCAAACGAGGGGAGATGCACGGCCTGCAGCGCGTGATATAGGAAAAATGGCTTTCCTGGATGCTCTTGCACATGCTGCTCGATCCACTTCTGGCTCTTGTCGAGAAAGACCATGTCCACCGTCTCGTGGTTAAAACCTGGCGCCACCAAGCCGCGGCGACAATCGACGGCATACGGATGCTGTGGCAAAACGGATGCGTCAAGTGGCTGTGTGGGAGGCACCGGAATGCGATCATTTTCGATGAAGGCATACAGCCAGTCGGTTGTAGGGCAGCAGGCGGTACCGAAAAAATAATCAAATCCTCGGTGGACTGGACCGTCGGTAATGGGAAGGGAAAAATCGACTCGCTTCACCCTGGCGATCTCTTTGTCGCTGGCACGCCAGTCTTTTGATTTTCCCTCCGAGTTCTCATCGAGCTTGAGCTGATGTATGGGAGTTCCATCACTCGTTCGGAAAGTCATGCCAATGTGCCACTTGCCGACGCAGGCGGTCGCGTAACCATGCTCGCGGAGCATCGCGGGCAGGGTAAGTCGATCGGCTTCGATTAAGCTTGGTCCACCCACACCGGTAAAAACGCCACCACGATAGCCAGTGCGAAAACACATGCGCCCGGTCATTAGGCTATAGCGCGAGGGGGTGCAGACCGTCGCGGGTGAATGGGCATCCGTGAATCGTATCCCTTCCCGGGCCATTTGATCCAGTCGAGGCGTCGGCACCTTCGCTTCCGAGTTGTAGCAGCTGACATCGCCGTAACCGAGATCGTCAGCGAGAATGACGACAATGTTTGGTGCTGCAGCCTGCGCACCGGCGGCTGACATGCCGTATGTCACAACCAGCAATAGGCTGATAATTTTCATGGCCCGCCTCGCGTCATTAAGTCCAACGAAATAGTTTCAACGCCAGTCCAAAGGAAACCGCGGACCAAGCTACCAGAATCGCCAAACGCAGCATCTGAGCGGGCTCGAACAGGCCGCTACCCTCTAAGGTAATTGCGCGTAACGCGGCGATCAGGGGCGTGAGTGGTAAAGCCTGAACGAGCGGCTGCATCCAATCAGGAAAGCGATCGGTGGAAAAGAAGATCCCCGAAAACAACCACATGGGTAGCATCACCAGGTTCATCAAGCCGGATACCATTTCGACCGAGTTGGCGCGACAAGCAACCAGCAGACCGATGCCTGAAAAGGTGACCGAACCAAGCAAGATAACGATCACAATGGCAATCAAATGTCCGCGCACGACGACTCCAAAAGTGAGCCAACTAAATCCCAAAATAATGCTCACTGCAGGAACCAAAAATACCAACCGGCTAGCTAGCACCGACCACAGGAAATGACTCTTCTTCATCGGGGTGGCGACTAACCGTTTGAGGACTTTGCGGATCCGCATTTGCACAATGGCAAAGCCAACTCCCCACAGGCCTCCCCCCATAATATTCATACCGAGAATTCCAGGGACCAGAAAATCGACGTAACGGCTGCCAGGATCACTGACGGTTCGATCACTGACGGTCACAGCGTCGGTCCGACCAGCGAAGCGTTGCAAGTAATCGTCTAGTTGCGATCTGGCGGCCGCACTTTCGGTACGTAGTGGATCGTAGACGTATACGTAGCCTGTCCCAGTTTCGGGTGGATCGATCAAAAGATCCGTCCGGCCGGTCCGTAGACGAATGTGAGCGTCTGCCAGGGTTGATTGATGAATGCGAAAGCGAGGTTCAGACTGCGTGGCCTGTTTGACCGACTCATAAAGCTGCGGGTCGATCACATCGACGACGATATCAGACTCACGCGAACGATTGAAAGCCAGTCCCAGTGCGACGACCATCAAGACCGGAAAAAAATAACTCCAGAAAACGGCATCCGGCTGCCGCGTAAACTCCAAAATACGTGCCAGCGTCAAGTGCAAAAACGGGTGATACGACGGTGACAATTGATCCGACGATTGACTCATGCCGCCTGTTCCTCCTGCAAATTTCGCCCCGTCAATTTGACGAACACGTCCTCAAGACTCGCTTGTCGAGTCGTCAGCCCGGCGAGGGTCAGTTGACGCGATTCCAAATAGTCAAGCAATGCAGGTATGGTATGGTGGGCTTGACGCGAGTTCAGCGACCAACCATTGTGTTCGCTGCGGACGGTGGTAACGTCAACAAGTAGCGCTAACTGGTGTGGTTCCACCCAAGCACTCTGTTCGGCGCGGACTGAAAATTCGACCACATGATCGCCGCCGACGCTCGAGATCAACTCTCGGGGCGTGCCCAACGCGATGACGCGCCCCTGATCGACAATGCCCACGCGGTCGCAGAGTCTCTCCGCTTCGTCCATATAGTGGGTCGTCAGCAGGACAGTCTTTCCAGCGTGGCGAAACGAGCGAATGATGTCCCAAAGTTGTCGCCGAGAGGAAGGGTCTAGGCCCGTGGTGGGTTCGTCGAGAAAGAGCAGTTCAGGATCGCCGACCAGTGCCGTCGCAACAGCCAGTCGCTGCTTTTGACCGCCCGAAAGTTGTGCGATGCGGGCTCGTTCCTTTTCTTCCAGCGACACTTGTCGCATGGCCACATCCACCGAAATACCTTGCCGATAGAAGCTGCGAAAGAGAGCCAATGTTTCACGTACGGTCAGTTTTTCGGAGAGCTGTGTCTCTTGCAGCGAGACACCAATGCGTTGTCGAATGGCTTCCGCCTCCTGAGCCCAACTGCGGCCGAGCACCTCCACGGTGCCAGAGGTAGGCGGCAACAGACCCTCGAGAATCTCGATCGTCGTGGTCTTCCCAGCCCCATTTGGTCCAATGATTCCAAAACACTCGCCGCGATGGACTTCAAGATTTAAACCACGCACTGCATCTACAGTTGGCTTGCCAGCGTAGGATTTCTTTAAATCCCGGCAGTAAATCGCCAATGCAGCGGCGCGTTCAGTGGAATTCTGCGACATGTTCATAGCTGAACATTATGCACTTACAGCACGTTTCGGAGTAGTCCGCCACTACAGCTGCGTGAACCTCCAATTAGCAGATCTTCTTGAGCGCAATATGCCACACACTGAATTCTGATAGCGTAGGAATTGTGCCCCACAAACGGGTTGCTGGCCTACGTTCAGTCGCCCTGCACTGGCAGGGTACAACCACTGCGCGACCGTCGTACATCCAGCTTGGATTCGAGCATTCCAAACATGATTCAAACTCGGTTTTGCAGAAATCTCAGCCGTTATTACCCATAAATTCCTGGTCCAGCACAATCGGTACGGCATTTGCGACTTCGCTCACAAACGAGAAAACGAGCAGACTTACGAGCAACTACTGAAGTTGAGTTGCCATGCCCGTTTCACCACTAGAGACAAGGAGCATAGGAATATGCGCAGGACATTTTTATTCGTGGCAACAACCTTTGCCGCGCTTGGTGCGCTGGCGAATGTGCAAGCCCAGGACCTCGGCGGGCTCGGTGCGGGCCTCAGCGCAGGCGTCAACGCCGCGACCGCGCCTGTGACACAGGGTGCTCAGACCAGTGGACAAGCTGCCGTGAGCGGTCAGG
>JBBQRC010000629.1:0-3886 GCA_038215215.1 Pirellulales bacterium | reverse complement strand
TGCACCATGATCTCGATGCCGTAGAGTGTGTCCCCTTTGGGCTTGTGGTTGCGAATGAAACCGCCATCCGAGATAGCTTTCCAATTGTGCCATTCCAAATTGACGTTGAACTCGAGCATCAGACTTGATGCGGATGCTGCCAGGCGGCCATCAATTTCGATGCACAGTTGCCCCTCGGGAAACAACTCAAGCTGGCTCTCAAGTTGCTCGCGCGACCAAGCTGGAATGTTTGGAAAGCAAATTCGCGCCATTTCCGCGAGGGCTTCGTAGTCTTCCATGCGAAGCTGCCGAACAGTGATGTTCCATTCGAATTTTTTAAGATCCAGGGGTTCCATGGTGGCGACTTTCTGCGAAGCGTTAGCAAGCGGACTGGGCCAGGTCCAAGAATCTGCGGCCTCGCGACAATCATAGGGCGACGAGGAGGACCCCCATAGGGCTAACCAGTTCGGCCCACTCGCTCTGGCCTCAGGCAACCGCGCACTCGGTTTTCAGAGATCAGCGCCGCATCTCTTAAAGATACTTCAATTCCGAAAATCGCAAAAGTGCTACCAAAGTATCAACTACGATCGATACTTTGCATCCAAGTCGTCGCCATCGGCAAGCCGAGTGAATGGCAACAAACCCCTGCTAGCAAACGACTTAGGAGAATCCGACCGCCATTGGCATCGTATTTGCAGTTTATAAAGATTCGTTAAGCTAGAAGTGCAGACAGAGTCCGCACTTTGGATTAAACACCGTTTGATCGGGAAAGTTCCGCTCTCTGGCAGGCACTTTACTGAAAACTTTGTTTGGCACTGCATTAGTCGGGCTGTAGTTGTTCGCGTTTCGCTACCAACGCCGTCGTCAATGCAGAGTCGCTTGCGGAGTGTGTGTCTTTGTTTGGCAACTTAGCTTTTTCCTTTTCAGTAGGTATCTCTTTTTTCAGAGGTATTTTCTTTTTGTCCTTATCCAAGGAGGCATGTCCATGCACGTTAGAAGGTCAGGTTTTACTCTCGTCGAACTCCTCGTTGTCATTGCTATTATTGGGATACTGGTGGGGCTTTTGCTACCAGCCGTGCAGGCGGCCCGTGAAGCAGCCCGACGTATGCAATGCTCCAACAACATGAAGCAGTTGGGGCTGGCGCTGCATAACTACGCTTCGACGTACAAGCGATTTCCGGCGCGCAAAGGGGGTACAAATTGGAATGGTAGCTCCAATAATTCTGGTAATCGATATCGCCTCAGCGGCCATATCGCTTTGCTACCGTATTTGGAACAGGCACCGCTTTACAATCTCATTCAAGCGGGGGGTGGTGGCATCGCGCCGGGTGGGCCAGCTGCCTGGACTGGCTGGAAGGTGTGGAACGTTTCACCCAGCTTACTGAAATGCCCTTCAGACCCTGGCGCGCTCACCACGAATCGAGATCTGTGTTACGGCTTCAGTGTGGGCGATAGCATTTACCGCGCCCGTGATGACGGCGAACAGATTCGAGGATTGTTTGGTAATCGGGTCTATCGTCGATTCGCCAGCATCGTGGATGGTACGAGTAACACCATTGCGATGTCGGAATTCTTGTGCAGTCGCCCGAGTTCAGCCGGTGGTGCGGGGGGCGCGAAAGCCACCGCAAACTCAACCCCACACCGCAGAGTCTATGTTAAGAATGTGGGTGGACTGCGCACTTCGCCTGCCAACTGCTACCAAGTTTCAAATGGTCGATTTGTGGTCCCTGGCAAACTCTATCACGGCCGTCGAGGCATCAATTGGACCGACGGTCAGCCGTCCTACATCGGCATTTCGACTGTGCTACCACCCAATGCACCCGCCTGTTCTGAAGGAGGAAACTATGGTGACCAACAGCACATCATGCTCCCCCCGGCGAGCGAACACACCGGGGGTGTGAATGTAGCGCTGTGCGATGGTTCGGTACGATTTATTAGCAATACGATCGACACCGGTCGCCTGACTACAGGCAAAAGCGGTAGGCTGTCTGGCCCCAGCCCGTACGGCGTGTGGGGCGCGATGGGAACCATCGCTGGCGGTGAAGCTAATGTGATTCCCGATTAGTGAAGTTTTGATATTTTCAACAAAATGAATGCAGCGCTGTAATGTACGCAGCGCTGCATTTTTGATCGATCACTTCAGTCCCCTAACCCACAGAATTCACAGAATTCACAGAGGAACATTTCATGAGCTTGAAAGCTCTTTTTTTCGCGCTGGCTGGATGCGCTTTATTGATTTCAGGCTGCGGTGGTCCGCAACATCCTGTCACTTACCCAGTCACCGGAAAGGTCCTTCTTAAAGGCCAGCCTGTAGCCGGTGCATCGGTGGTCTTTGTACCGCAGAGCGGCAGCGAACGAGGGGCGACCGCAACGTCGGATGCTGATGGCAGCTATAAACTGACGACCTATGAACACGGTGACGGCGCACGACCAGGAGAATACAAGATCAAGGTGTCGAAGTACGAAATGAAAAATGAACCGGCGGGTACGACAGATGCGTTGCTAACGCTAGAAGCAGAGGAAGAGGGCTACGACCCGTCCGCCACGGAAAAAATTGTCGACCCCAAAAACGAACTTCCAGGCAAGTACGAAGACGAAACCAGGTCGGGTTTGGTGCACACCGTCGTCAACCAACCCACGACGTTTGAAATATCACTTGATTGATTACGACGGCAACTTATACAACTCTTAAAGAAACATTCTCATGGATAAAAAACTCATACCAATCGTCATTGGCGGACTGCTGGCCGGATTGGCGATCGGCTACTACTGGAGAGGCCAAACCACGCCCCTGGTCAACGATTCCAGTGCGCAGCGTTTCAGCAAGAACCTGCAGGAAGTAAAAAACAATGAGACGTCGAGTTTGACTGCCTTCGATGCGACCGATCAACTGCTCTCACAACTCGGCGAACTGAATGAGTTGACGGTACTCAACTTGGCCAATTCCTCCATCACCGATGAGGGCCTCAAGAGCCTAGACCGGATTAAATCCCTGCGCGTGCTACTGTTGCAAAACACACGTATCACGTCCCTGGGGTTGACTAACCTGGCATCGCTGCGAAAGCTCGAAGAGCTGCAGTTGGGACGAACCCAAGTAGCCGACTTGGCGCCACTGGTGGATTTTTCGTCACTGCAGGTCTTGCGCTTACGCGCATGCCCCATCGACGACTCAGCCGGGGAGCATCTTGCCAATTTAATAAGTCTGCGCGAATTGGGTTTGATCGATTGCAAGATCGGTGACGCCACCATTGAAAAACTTGCGTCCCTGGTGAATCTTGAAGAACTCTGGCTGGGAGGTACATCCATTACCGACAAGAGCCTCGCCGTGATCAGTGGCCTGCCCAACCTCCGGGTGCTCAGTCTGAGGCGCACGAAAGTCACCGATGATGGACTGGCAGCTCTGAAGAAATCAACGCAATTAAAAGAGCTGTATCTATCCGGTACAGGCATTTCGGAAAAGGGAATTGAGAACCTGGGAGCTTTGCCAGAATTGACCAGTCTGGGGTTCGCCAGGACTAAGGTGATTGATCCATTCCAGTTGCTCGCCAACTTTCCAAAGATGGAGGTGCCCATCGTATCGCTCCCACCCCTGACTGATGAGCAAGTCGATCGAATTGAGGAAAAATACCCTGCTGTCATAGTGATGCAACCCCAGGATGATCCTAAAGATGATTCATACAGTGAGCCTTGATCGATTAACTTTAGCTATCCGGGACACCTTCGATTTTCGTTGCCAGTGAAGTCTTGCGGATGCGAAACTCATCTTTCCTCAATCCGTGACGCTTGAGCATCATGGAGACGGCGCGGTGCGACAACGATGCCTTTTTGGAAATGAGCCCAATTCGACCGCGGTTGACTTGCAGGTGATGACGGATGAACTGGTTTTCATATTGCGAAACGACTAATT
>JBBQRC010000628.1:0-3901 GCA_038215215.1 Pirellulales bacterium | reverse complement strand
CCGCCGGGGATCAAGTTCCTGGACGGAATGATTTCTTCGACACCGCCCGGTGGCACCCAAGACAGTGAGATACTTGCTGGCGGCAATTCCGTTTTGCGTTTTCGCTGAATGAAGTCGATCTTAAAGGGATAAACACGCCCGGCGGTCAGGGTTACCGACTTGCGAAATTCGGTCTTGTCACCCGACTGCACATGATTGTCGATAAACTCCCGCCCGATTTTTCCGAACTCGAAGACAAACGAGCAGGTGCTGTGAACGACGATTTCGTAACGTCCGGTCACATCAGCCAGTAAGCCCCCTTCCCAATAAATGTAGAAAGATTCCGCGGCAATACCTTCGCCGGGACTCTCATGGCCAAAATCAAAATCGATGGTCGCGTCGATGCGATCGATTTTTTTCTTTTCGTTTTTCCAGCGATCGCCATCGAAGTAGATTCCCTTGACCCCCCGCTTATCGGACGGGTTGGGCAAGCCGTCAAATTGGGTGTAGAGATCCGTCACGCTTTGACGCAACTGGTCAGCCGTCAGGCGTGCCAAGCTGACTCGCGGAGGTCGATTGCGAATCTGAGCCGCTTCGCTGTAGAAGTTTTCGTAGATATAGGCCGCTACGGCTTGGGCATCTTCGCCCGCGCACGCTTCGGGTTCGCCCTCCGGCATGGTGTCATGAATAACTTTTTCAAGCTCTGCCGCCGAATCGTCCCCCACCAGCGGTTCCGCATAAGCGTCATCTACACCCTGCGCTTTGTCGCCGTGGCAAGTGGCGCATTTCTCGTGATAAATCTTCGCACCGCGTTGGCTGAGCGCGTCGTTGACCCCCGCGTCTTGGGCGATGGCGGACGAACTGCAAAATCCAAACAAGACTGCGTAAAAAACGAACCTGCGACCTGAGTGGTCGCGGTTTGAAGTTTCAACGTGGTTCATAGGTAGGCGATTGGCTGAAGGGCGGGAGACAATCCAAAACGTCTGTGCCAGGCGGACTTATGCCGCTTGCGACGCGTTGGTTGCCTGACCCATTATTATAACCGCGGTTGCAAGGCAGGGTCAAACCCGCCGAGCGCACTCATTCTGTGATTGCAAATCGCTAGTTGTGGGCCGGATGGGCTTGATAGGCTCTGAACACTGAGGCCCACGGCTAGCGCCGAAGCTTAAGGTTTTTGGCTGGCGCCGGAGGCCGACCAAGAATTACAGTGCGTGCCATTCGCCTAACGGCCATCGGCTCAGTAGTATTTGGCATTGTCGGGTATACTGATAGTGCGAATGGCAATGGGTTAAACAATCTGCGAGTCCCCTCTCCCTTGTACTCAGGGGAGACAATCTGCGAGTCCCCTCTCCCTTGTACTCAGGGGAGAGGGTTAGGGTGAGGGGTCGACTTTCCTTGGGATTCGGCCCCCTCACCCCAGCCCTCTCCCCCGGAAATACCAGGGGAGAGGGAGCAAGATCTGCTTAACCCCGTGCCATTCCTTTAACTGCATCTGAGTTGCCCCAAGCTACGCGGTTTGGAGGTTGCCATTAGCTCTCTGACTCTGTTTTGGATCATCCCGTGCAATTCGAACGCGTCGCCATTGAGACCTTGGGGTATACCCTGGCCCCAGAAATTATTTCGTCAAGCGAAATCGAGAGCAGACTTGCACCTACGTATTCCCGTCTGCGGCTCCCCGAGGGACGTCTCGAGTTGATGAGCGGCATTGCGGAACGCCGCTTTTGGCGACCCGGAACAGCCATCAGCACTCCCAGTGTCAACAGTGCCAAGTTGGCGCTGGAGGCGAGCGGACTTTCACCGGCGGATATTGGCTGCTTGATCCACGCCAGCGTCTGCCGCGATTATCTCGAGCCCGCGACAGCCTGTCGCGTGCACAGCGAACTGGGGTTGAGTCCAAACTGCTGGGTCTACGATCTGTCGAACGCCTGCTTGGGCCTGCTCAGCGGCATGATGCAGATCGCCACGTTGATCGAAATGGGGACGATTCGGGCGGGCATCGTGGTGGGTACCGAAAACGCGCGCAACCTAGTGGAATCGACGATCGCCAATTTGAACCAAGATCAATCGCTGACTCGGCAAACGATCAAATCTTCTTTTGCATCGCTGACCATTGGCTCGGGAAGTTGTGCGATCCTGCTGTGCGATCGAAGCCTGAGTCAAACCGACAATCGGCTGCTGACTTGCGTAGCCCGGGCGGAGAGTCAGCATCACCAACTGTGTCAAAGCGACCATGATCAGGCGGGCAGCGACATGCAACCGCTAATGCAAACCGACTCCGAGCAGCTCTTGCATGCGGGGCTGGGCGTCGGTGCACGAACCTTTGACCAGTTGCTGGCCGTAGCCGGTGCTCGTGACAACTTCACCGCTTCGGTTTGTCATCAAGTAGGGGCGACCCATCGCAAGTTGATGCTCGCGGCCTTGGAGCTGCCCGCTGAAAACGATTTCACCACCTTCCGATGGCTCGGCAATACCGGCTCGGTGGCGCTGCCGCTCGCGTTGGCCTTGGGCTTACAGAGTTCCGCAATCCGGCCCGCTGCGCAAGTTGCCTTGCTGGGGATCGGATCGGGAATCAACTCCGTCATGTTGTCCACGACTTGGCCACAACCGATTGTGGCAGGTGACCTGGACGACAACGCGAGGCACAATCTCCATCAGGTGAGCGTGCACGCAGGTGCCACCCTAGGTCGTTAACTTTATTTTAGCGGAATTGCGCAAGCAATCCGGTGAATTGATTCGAAACATAAACACATAAACCGGACGGCTCGCGCTGTTCCGCTAAAACGCTTATTATGGCTTCGCAAAAAAGGGTTAATTGCGTAGGGTGGCGCCGGTCCAGAGGCTCCTCAGATGGAGAAACAGACTCACCACATCCGTACTTAGTTCGAGCGGCCTGATCACGGACCACCAGACCACGGAGAAAAAATCATGCCTAATCGACTTGCCCAATCCAGCAGCCCCTATCTCCTGCAACACAAAGACAACCCGGTCGATTGGTATCCGTGGTCCGACGAAGCCTTTGAGGCGGCGCGGGTCCAAGACAAACCGATTTTCCTATCGATCGGTTACTCCGCGTGCCATTGGTGTCACGTCATGGAGCATGAGAGTTTCGAAAACGAACAGCTGGCCGCGCTGCTGAACGAAAACTTCATCGCTATCAAAGTCGACCGGGAGGAACGGCCGGATCTCGATCAAATCTACATGCAAGCTGTGCAGATGCTGACGGGCAGCGGCGGTTGGCCGATGAGCGTGTTTCTCAAGCCGGATGGTAAACCATTTTTTGGCGGCACTTACTGGCCCCCTGAAAGTCGCTTTGGCCGACCAGGGTTTGGTCAGGTGCTATTGGCTGTGGCGGACGCTTGGAAGAACAAACGCCAGCAATTGGAACAGCAAAGTGAAGAAATCGTTCAGCATTTGCAAGATGCGGTGCGCGGTCCAGAAGCATCCGCGACGCAACTGTCCCGCGATTGGTTGGCTGCGGCAGATCGCTGGTTGATTCGCAATTTTGATGCGCAACATGGTGGCTTTGGCAGCGCCCCAAAATTTCCGCACGCCATGGATTTGTCGCTACTCGTTGAACTGTGTGTGGCTGCCCCCAAAGATGCCCGTAAGCAGGTGGTGACCCTGACGCTGGATAAAATGGCCGCCGGTGGCATCTACGATCACTTGGGTGGCGGTTTCGCGCGTTACAGTGTCGACACCAAATGGCTCGTACCCCATTTCGAAAAAATGCTGTACGACAACTCGCTCTTAACCGTCACATACGCCGACGCGTTTCGTTTATGGGGCACACCCGCATACGCCCAAGTTGTCCGTGAGACGCTCGACTACATTCTGGTGCAAATGACTCACGACTCCGGTGCATTTTACAGTACAGAAGATGCGGACAGCGAGGGGGAAGAAGGAAAGTTCTACGTGTGGCAGG
>JBBQRC010000627.1:0-3903 GCA_038215215.1 Pirellulales bacterium | reverse complement strand
AGCTCATCAAAATTACTGCCCGAAGCCACGCTAGCTTGTTGTACGATTTAAAGATCTTACGATTTGCGTGATCGCGTAGCGGGAGCCGCTAGAATCTGTAGCTTTTTGGTCCCGCCGCGTTTGAACGGGCAATATCAGTCGGACATCACACTATTTCCTAACTTTAAGAGAAGAGAGATCACAAATGAAATTCCTACTCACTTTCTGTTCGCTGGCTATGTTACTCGCGCTGAGTGTTGGGTGCTCGGAGAGCTATATGGATAAGAAAGCCGACGTTGTCCGCGACGCATCTCAAAACCAGGCGGATGCGGTCCGCGACAACGCCGACCGAGCCGCCGATACTGTTCGCAGCGCCGACGGTAAAACCTGGACGGGGGCTGCTGAGAGCAAGTCCGGCGAAAGGACTGCCGATGCAATTGAAGACGCTGGTGAGCGTAAAGCGGATGCGATCGAGAGCGCCGGAGAGAACAAAGCTGACGCGATCGAAAAACAAGATAACCCCAAGTAGTTTCGGCTTGCTGGTTCCGCTCGTCGCCATAGTTTAGAACTGTAGCTGGCGACCGTAGCGGGACCCGCCAGAGTTCCGAACAATCCTACGTCGGAACCCCGGCGAGTCTCGCTCGCTTCAAACTTAACCTTTAAGTGGCCTGTCACGTAGATCAGAGGGCATAAATTGTGATCATGCTTACAGCAGCAGCTAAGCGCCGTCTGAGAATCTTCAGTGGTGACTCGCAGGAACCTAACAGTGACCCGGAGCTCCCGTCCCCCGCGCAACCCAACCCAGGGGTACCGCAGCCCGGCGATCCGCCTAGTGTTCGACCACCAATGATGGACCCGCCGCCGATGGAGCCAGCGCCCAGGCCCACTCAGCCTGCGCAACCTGAGTTCTGATGGCTTTGGGAAGCCTCCGGAGATTGCGGCCCTTGCAAGAAAAAAGGCCGAGTGTGGTTACCACATGAACGCGGAAATGAAGAGCGCCACGAGTAGGATCATCAACAGCAAAACCGGATAGGTGAGCGACACCATTGCAGCCGTAGCGACGGGATGCACCTCTTCCATTGGCTCGTCCTCTCCGAGCATCGATGCTTCGACGGTCTCTGTAAGCGGCCTCTGGTCCTCTTCATCCATTGTCGCGTCGTTAATTCTAGATGACATCGTAATGCTCCTTATCCAGTTGGGTTAGCAACGGGGTCTCCCGATAAGTCGGTAGTCGCCCAACTAGTGCACGACGCAAAATACGTGCCGTTTTCCCTGAAACCCCGTGATTTGCAACAAGTCTTGAGTGAACAAAGAAAGAATCATGAAACTGCTTAAGACAGTCTTTACGCGTTTCGCTGGCGATGATTGCCCGACGATGGCAGCAGCGCTGGCATATTACACCATCTTCGCACTTCCGCCGATGCTCTACTTACTACTGACAACCATGACCTATGGCCTGTCCATCGGATACGACGCCAATAGAGCCAATGAAAAGGCTCAGGACTTCATAGCAACTCAATCAGGTGAATTGATTGGCAATGACTCAGTGGCAGTTGAGATTGCAAGCATTCTGGAACGAAATCAAACAGAAGGTGGCGTTTGGTGGAAATCGGTCATCAGCGTGATAGGAATGCTGTTTGGAGCTACAGGTGCCGTCGCTGCCGTCCAGACTTCACTCAATCGAGTCTGGCAGGTCGAACCCGATAAAGCTGCTGGCGGTGTCAGGAACTTTATTTTTAAACGAATTCTATCATTCTCAATGATCTTAGGCTTGGGGTTTCTACTGCTTGTTTCCATGGTTGTCTCGACGGCCCTCGCCGTAGCGGGTTCGCAGATCGGAAGTTGGCTGGGCCTAAAGGAAGCAGTTGTTGCCGGCATCAATTACGCAGTGATTTTTTGTGTGACGCTCGTAGTATTTGCCGCTCTATTCAAGTTTATGCCCGACGCAAAGACTACCTGGAAGGATACTTTACTGGGGTCGATCGTGACGGCAGTGCTCTTCTTGGTGGGGCGGTTGGCCATGGAATTTTACTTTGCCCATGCCAGCCCTGGAGCTCAACTTGGAAACGCCGCGACTTCGTTGGCCGTTCTATTGATTTGGATTTATTACACTTCCATGATCGTTCTTCTGGGAGCCGAGTTCACTCGTGCTTTGGCGAGTGAACATGGTCACGAGATTCAGCCAGAACCCGGCGCCGTCAAGGTAGCGCAGAAGGCCACGAGCGCCTAAGCGGGAGTGCTGTGGATGTCCGATCTCATGGTTCTGGATTCGCAAAGAGACGACGGCGACCAGGCTCTCATTTGGCGTCTTGTCTCAAAGAAGCGTTCCGGTTTTTTAGGTTTGAATTGGCACGCTGAATGCACCAACTCGTTATCAGTGTCGGTGGCGTTCCGCGATCCGACTAAAAATTCACTTAGCGACGATGGGGAAAACGATGGCAAAATTAAATAACCTTGCAGATGCTTTCTATGACGAATTGCAAGACATGTACAGCGCAGAAAAGCAGTTGACGAAAGCGATTCCCAAAATGGCCAAGAAGGCCACCTGCGAAAAGCTGACGAAGGCTTTCGAAGATCACTTGGAGCAAACAAAAACGCACGTTCAGCGAGTCGAAAAAGCATTTGAGGACACCGGTAAGGCAGCGAGAGCTAAGAAGTGTGAGGCGATGGCGGGTCTGATTACTGAGGCAGAGTCGATGATGGCTGAAGAGGCCGATCCGGATGTCATGGACGCGATCCTCATCGCTTTGGCCCAAAAGGTCGAGCACTACGAAATCGCCACCTACGGCACGCTTTGCACTTGGGCTGAACAATTGGGCTATGCGAAGGCTAAGCAGCACCTGGGTGAGAACATGGACGACGAAGAAAAGGCCGACAAGCTTCTCACAAAGCTGAGTAAAGCGACGAACATGGCCGCGAAAGCGTAGTCTTTGCGGTTTAATGGCGAGACGTCGCGATTCTGTCTTCAGCACAGGAAAAGCGATGTCTATCCGAGTCAGATGCCACATCGGGAAGTACCCCGGTTGTTCTGGAATGCGTACTTACCGACTGACTGGACCCACCGCATCGAACCGGAGCAAATCCCAGACGGCGCGTGAATTAGTTTCTGGTACGCCATTTGCTTTTTAGAGTCGTGTGTGCTGGTGATGTGTGAGTCAACGCAAGTCTCAGTCGACCGGCAAAGCTAGGCAAATCGCAAAGGAAGGTCAAAGATGGCTACAAAGCAAGAGCTGAAGGGCGACTGGAATACGATCGTTGGAAGTATCAAAGCGAAATATGGCCAGATCACAGACGATGAACTTCGTCAAGTTGAGGGGAATGTTGATAAATTGACGGGGCTGATACAGCGCAAATCCGGACAAACGCGCGAGCAAGTTGAGGCCTACGTAGAGTCGTTGATGGGCGGAGCAAGTTCTATGACCGAGAAGGTTAGCCAACTCGCCCACGAGTATACGGATTCCGCCAGCCAAGCGGTCCGCGAAGGTTACCAGCAAGTCGCGCAGGGTGCGCGACGAGGATACGAACAGTCCACAGACTTGGTCTCACATCGACCAATGGAATCGGTACTGGCGGCTCTAAGTGTTGGGCTAGCTATCGGCGTTGCGATCGGGTTATCCATGGGTTACAGCCGCCCCGAGCCCACCTGGCGCGACCGTTGGTCTCGTTAGTATTAATTGGGAACAGAAGCGGAGCGGAATTCGTCATGACTTTCGGTTCCCCACACTTGGGTTCTGACTGGATTAGATTTTGGGGTCAGGTACGTGGCGAAAGTCGTTAAGACTTTCGGTTGTTTCCAAGCGATACAAAACTCTTGACGAGTTTTGTTACCCCAATTTTCAATATGGACAGATCACGGGACCGAAAGTTTTGACGTGTGCGGCGGAGAACTTCAGTATTCCGATTGGGCTTTCGCTTAGAAACAGC
>JBBQRC010000626.1:0-3904 GCA_038215215.1 Pirellulales bacterium | reverse complement strand
AACTGGATAAAGACCGCCTCGGACTGCTTGGATTTAGTGCCGGAGGGCAAGTTGCCGCGCGCTTGCTGAGTGCCGCGGAGAAATTGACCTACGAACCCATCGACTCAGTCGACGACGTATCACATCGCCCCAATTTTGCGCTGCTGATCTACCCTTGGAACATGTTGGATAAACAGACCGACGGATTGGTGGACGGTATCCAAGTTCCCAAGGATTGCCCCCCCACTTTCCTGGTTCACACCCACGATGACCAATCCTCGTCGCTAGGAACCGTCTTGTTTTATGCTGGACTAAAGCGACTGGCTGTTCCAGCCGAACTGCATGTTTACGGCAACGGCGGACACGGCTATGGCATGCGCCCTGTACCGGGATCACAAATCTCAACCTGGCCTGAGCACGCGGCACATTGGCTGAGGTCGATGAAGTTTGTCCACGACTGAACGCTACTCCAATACTCTACAATTGAAAGGTTACCTTGAACAACGGTCAACTCGCGGCAGCACTGGTCAATTCGCTGATCGTCTGCGGCGGGAGCATGCTACTGGCGGTCCCCGCGGGAACTCTGCTAGCCATCCTGCTTATTCGCACTGACGTCTTCGGCAAGCGCTGGTTGTGGATCGCCGTCGGCAGCCAATTAGCCACGCCATTGTACGTCTGCGCAGGGGCTTGGAACGCGGGCTTTGGTTCGCAAGGCTGGTGGCCACTCTCAGCAGTTGTCGCGATGCAGTTCGAGACGACCGCCATGCTGGCAGTGATCTTTGTGCACGCGGTCGTCGCCGTTCCCTGGGTCTGTTGGATCGTCGCGCTCGGGCTGATGTGGAGCGGACGAAGTCTCGAAGAGTCTGCGCTCATCGAAGGGGGGATGCTATCTGTCATGAAACGGGTGATCGTGCCCAGCCTGGCACCTTGGATCGCTGTGAGCTGCGTGTGGTGCTGCGTCCCCGTACTGACTGAAATGGTGATCACCAATCTCTATCAGGTTCCCACGATTGCCGAACAAGTCTACCTCGACGCCAGTCGCGGTGCGGTCAGCCCGCTCACTTATCCGGTTGCTGTAATCTTCTGCATGTTGCCAATTGTCGCACTCGCCATTGTCGTGGGCCGACAACTGCCGCCTTGGTCGGAGTTGATCGCCCGCGCCCGCCAACACACCCCGGCTACGCTGCGCTGGGGCCGCTGGCGAAAGCTTGTATCGGCGATCGGCTGGCTGTTTGTCAGCGGCCTGGTTTTCCTGCCCATCGCCAATTTGGTGGTCAAGGCGGGCTGGCAACCTTATACCGATGCCGCACAAAAGGCCCACTACGGATGGTCGCTTTCCCGGTTTTTGACTACGGCTGTCGAGTCGCTAACGCTGTTCACGCGAGAATTCTACTGGTCGGCAGTGTTGGCGACACTGGCAGCCTCTACGGCTATGGCGTTGGCCGCAGCCATCTTGATCAGTTGCAGATGTGGCTGGCAACGCGTATTCGTTGGCTTGGTGATGCTGTTATTGATCGGTACGCCCGGAGCACTTGTTGGAACGCTGCTGATATTCTTGATGAACCGTTCGGAACCAGCTTTTTTGGGGCAGCTTTTTGATCGTACGTTAGCGGCCCCGATACTAGCCCAACAATTTCGTCTACTTCCCTTTGCCGTGCTGATGGTAAGCGGTTTGTTATCCACGATTGACGGACGGAGTTGGGAGCTCGCGCGGCAAGAGGGACTCTCCGCGTGGCAACGCTGCCGCACCATCCTGTGGCCGCAAACAGGCTCGCGCTGGCTGCTCGTGTGGCTGATCCTGGTAGTCCTTAGTGTGGGCGAGCTGAGTTCGACGATTCTCGTGCTACCGCCCGGCGTTACGACCCTATCGATGCGCCTCTTCGAGATGTTGCATTTCGGTATGCGGCATCAGGACTCAGGACTGTGCTTGCTGTTATTGGCGGTTGGTTGGGGTGTTTCTGCAATCGTATTAAAGACTCTCACCGATCGAAACAAACCGCTCTCATGAATTCGAATCATCAATCCAACTAACTCACCGCTGGGATCAAACGTGGCAATACGATCCAGCCCATCGGCGGCGAGAATCTTCATTTGCCTGCCGTGGCGGAGATCGATGACTTGCAATGCGTCCAATGGAATAAACGGCCAGTCTTCCAGCAACCGCTCGGGCAAGGCGAGCCCCGCCAGCATGTCATCCAAGCAACGGAGCGTTTCGAATTGGGCGCATTCATTGAGGTGAAAAGTTCCCACTCGCGTTCTTGTTAGTTCCGTCATGATCGCATCGCTGCCAAGTCCGCGGGCGACATCGCGACCGAGCGAGCGCACGTACGTGCCACTTCCACAATCAATTTGCAGTGTGAAATAGGGGAAATCGTATTTCAGCAATTCAAGCCCGTAGATTTCGATCTCGCGTGGTTCCAACTCGAAATCGACCCCTTTACGTGCCATTCGATACGCCCGTTTACCCGCAATGTTGATCGCGGAGAACTGCGGCGGAACCTGCTTGACTTTACCGATCCATCGCTGCAGTTCACTTTGCAGCTCGCCCCGCGACGGAATTTTGCATACGACAGTTTCACTCACCGTTCCCGTGCAATCCAGTGTATCGCTCGTTTTGCCAAACTCGAAGCTAGCTACATAACACTTACTTTGCTCGAGCGAAAATTCGACGAGTTTCGTGGCGTTGCCGATGGCTAGCAGTAGCACACCGGTTGCCAACGGGTCGAGCGTCCCCGTATGTCCAACCCGATAGGGATTAACAATATGCTGCACCCGATTCACGACAAACCGACTCGAAAGCCTTGTTGGCTTATTGACTGCCAAAACGCCAAACAAACTTATGTCAATCCAACATGTAAGAGCATTGTCCGCACCACTTGCTCGGAGGGAATGAATCCATCAAGAATCCACCGACTCTTAGCCCCACTATAGCCCATGATAGCCCTCTGACTGGTTTTGGGAAGATGTTGTCCACGAGCTCACTTGCCTCAGGCTTTTTGAGCATCGCCCGATGGCATGGAATAGGAATCCTTTCAGATCGTCAGAATGGTGTTCACGCGGCTGCCTCGCTAGCGAGCATCGATTCAAGATACCATCATCGCCAACGCGAATTCCGCGCTTTATTGTGCCACGTTCATTGTGCGCTTTGTTGCGGATTAGCGTCTCGGTAAAGCGACAATTGCATCGGTTGTCTGGACGTCGGCGAAAGTGTCGCTCAGCGAGGCAAGTGACGCCTGATGCAGAACGTCATGAGCTACAGTTTTGCCGTCGTCGCCAGTCAGGTCGCGAGTGGCACAGGCGTCTTCGGCGACAATGACTTCATAACCCAAGGGAACGGCATCGCGCGTCGCACCCGCAACGCAAGCGTGGGTCATCAATCCGCTAACCAAAAGTGTCTTGATGCCCTTGGCTTTGAGTTGTTTGTCAAGATCGGTGGTGGGAAACACGCTGACCGAAGATTTGCGCACCACCGCATGATTTCCGGCGGGTTGAATGTCGGAATGGAAGTCGACCGTCTGGCCGTCTTCGGCAAAGATCGGGGCACCCGACGGTGTCACGTGTTGGATGTGGAATACGGGCATGCCCGCATCGTCTGCCATTTTAATTAACCGCTTGGCATTATTAAGCGCCGCCTGGCCGTCGGGAATCGGCAGCTTTCCGCTGAAATATTCGTTCTGAAAATCTATCACGAGCAGCGCCGTAGTTTTTGGATCGATGCTTCGCGTTTTGCTGGCTCCTGTCATGGCTCTGATTGTCGGATGTGTCATTGTGCCGTCCTTTTAATGTGTGTTTTAGCGCGAAGGATTGGATTGACTCTGTGTGGAAATAGACGCGGGAGCCCATCAATCTGAACGGCATAACGAATAGCAATCTATCCCAACCGCAGCGGCGGGATAGATTGAGCGTTGAACGAAGACGCTTCGCG
>JBBQRC010000625.1:0-3912 GCA_038215215.1 Pirellulales bacterium | reverse complement strand
ATGCAACTTGGAAGGTCGAAGAAGGCACCGCCTGATTTGTGCCCCGCGATACCTCAAAGAACCACAAAAAACCTTTGCAGCCCAACTGCGAAGGTTTTTTATTTTCCTCTGTGGCCGCTTCGATCGAGTCTAAGATACACGAACTAATCGCCGGAGAGCAGCGGTGTTGAGCCGCTTGGGGCGAAGTATCAACCTGTCCAATGCCCTGAAAGAGTGTGCTGCTGGAGCGATTGAATGGCCGAAACGCGAACCACGTCCTGATCACGCAATGTCAAGAGCGGCGTGATACCCAGCTCGCGCAGCTGCAGCGCCTCTCTTTCGCTCAGCCGGTACTCGCCACCGGCGTGCACTTGGGTTTCATCATCGCATGTCGCAATCCACGTCGGAAGGTTTTCGATCTCGTACACAGCGTTTAGCGACATGTCCCATGCGGAATGGGCAAAACACTCGGCTGCGAGCGTCGCACACAAGAAGGCTGAGTCGCCCCATAACAAACACTCCGCTGCATCCGTTGCGGAAATTTCCTCGTAGGCAAACGCCTCAATGGGTTGCGACGCTGCGCCGTAAGGTGTGCGCAACAGGAAGCGGGGCCAGACCAGTCCGATAAAGGCCGAGTCGGATTGACGACACAGTTCCTGCCATGCTGGATTAGTGCTAACGCCGCGGAAATTCAATCGCACACCCTCCTCCGCGTCTTGTTCGACTACGGAATTGTTTGCCAGGCTGGCAAGGAATGGCGCCCCGCAGGCTGCTGCCACGCCGGCAATTCGCTCAAGTAAGGAAACGTCCTCTGCGGCCGTGGTAAATTCGTAATTACCCACCAAGAGTCCCCAGGGGGCGTCCAGCGATTTTTCAGAAAAGCCGTTCAACAACTGATAGACGGCCGAGTCAGCGTGGGTGCCGCAATGGAGAAGATCCGTCGCCAATTCGCTGCGGGTGACATCCACCAGGAAAATCTTGAGAGTTGGGCTGGTTTCGGTGCGAGCGATCAAGAAATGAAGTGCCCGCCACACAGATTCGAGTGCACGGAAGCTGCTGTCATGCAACAAGTTGTTCATGAGAAACTGGGCAGCGCGATCGACGCAGCTCACTAGCTCTGCTTGGTGCGGTAGTGAGTCCTCGGCGGCGTAGGGCGCGACGATGTCATGAATGATGCGATCCCAGTTAAAAGGACCATGACTGGTGGGCTCGGGCGGGGTTGAAGCATCGAGGATACTGTCGAGCAGTCCATCGCCACTGATCGATTCGGCGATAGGTGCAGTTGGACCAATCGCATTGGCCACGTTTAGTTGGGAAAGTTTGGCTCCCCAGGCGAGAACCTCCTTGGCGGCATCGTGAAACGACTCGGTAGCCAGTAGACGCAAGCGTAGCTTGCGCAGCGCGCTGAACAATTCTGCGTTTTCAAAGAGTTGATCAGGATGGAAATCGTCCAGGCTGTGAAATTGCACGTCGACTGGCGCGGAGGCAACAGCCAATTTCAATCCGCGCAGATGAACGTTGAGCAGGCGCAATAACGAGTCGAAATTGTCACGGTCGACCTGCAGTGGCTTGCGATGGGTTAAACGGTCTTGGCTCTCGCCGCCCCCGCGTTGCTCACGACCGCTAAAGTCGCCCAAGACAGCAATATTAAAAGGGGTGTCTCGTGAAACACGCATGGGAAGCTTCCTGGCTGGTGGAATTAGGGAGGGCGTTACATCGTAACCTTCGTAGAAATCAATAGCTACCGATTTTTGTGCCTGCCACTGCGTGCTCGTTAGAGTTTGCCAGATCTGCACATCTGTCACGAACTGGCCTACAAGCCAGGGATTTGTCGCGTGGACTGGAATCAACTCCTGAACTGTGGAGTAGACTTCACGAGGCAGGCGGTTACGAAAAACAATTCAACAATTCAAAGGAATGGAAATGAATCGCAAGCTTTGTAGTATTCGACCACGGCGCGCTGCTCTTTATTTGAGCGCTGTCTTGGTCACCTGTTTGTCCACCCCGTCCGCTTCGGCGCAATGCTGTGGTGGCAGCGCTATGGGTGGATTCGGTGGCGAGATCATCGGTGATGCCATGGGGATGCCGATCGGTCCTTACCAGGTTATGGAAGCGGATTCGATCTACTTCACTGTCAATGTACCTGAGAAAGCGATCCTCCAAATTAATGGCGATCCAACCATCAGTCTTGGTCCGACACGCTACTTCGTCGTGCGTGGACTGGAGCCTGGGCGCACCTACAGTTTTGAAATTGTCGCAGAAACGGCCAACCCTGCGGGCGTGGCGATGGAGGAAAAGAAAACGATAAAATTGACGCCAGGTTCCAGTGAAATTGTCACCATGAAACCTGTCAAGCGAAAGCTTCCTCGCATCGCTCCTCCTCCTCCTCTTCCGCCAGTTATTGTTGTTCCCGTGCCCAACGGAGTGCAGGGCAAGTCGTCAGTGGCTCGCGACATTGGACTCGACCTGGCGCGTCAGTAGCCCAAGCCAAATTACCTCGATGAGTTGCAGCGAAGCGGTGCGACGATCTGCTGTTGGCAGATCGTCGCTTTTTTCGTTTTTGGGACTCTCTAGTTTTGTGTAGCGCTGGCCTGCTAGCGGTTATTGAGACTTAAGCACCTATGCAGAAGTTTCTTCGTTTAACCGCGTCCCATCGGACCGCGATTGTGCCGAAAAACGCGGGGCGATGCCCACGCGGTTAAACAACGTTATGCCAGATAACTTATGCCGAGGTGCTTAGCAGCTCGCCTGTCGATTCGCCAACTGACCGACTTAGTAAGCGAATACCGCTGAATCGGTCGACTTCTAGCCATCGTGAAAACTCGACACGGGTCAACTTGCAGGCTGACAACGAAAAACCATCTGCTCGCACGCAAGGAGGTAGTGGGCGGCGAGGCCACGAGCCCTTTTATGTCGGTGTAGCTGTGGCAGCCTGTTGTCGCCTAATGGAAGTTCACGCGGTGGCGACTGCGAGTACAATTGACGCCCAATCGCCCAACCGCTCTGTCCGACTAAGCATTGAGCGGTTTTATCGATATCCCATCAGCCGGAAATTGCTCGCTTCCGACTCTGTGGCAACGTTAGCGGTAACCCGAGCAATCATCCCAGTAGTTGCAGACTTCGCCGGGGTAAGACTGGCCAAGCAGGGTTCGCTTTTGGTAAGGAACGCAGTCGCCCGGTCGGCCATTACCAAGCGGGTAGACTTTTTCGTAGGGATGTTGGGTGATCAATTTATAAGGGAATAAACCGACGGAACCAAAGAAGTGGGCGCCCGAGGCAATCGGTTGCAAGCAGGGCCGCGGGCCATAGCCGTAACGTTCTAGGTTCGTCTGTTCAAAATACAGTGGTTTGTAAGCGAAAGTGGGTGCGACCCAGGCGTAACTTTGCGACATCCACTCCGGACCGTAGCCGCTGGCATCCTCATTCATGCGAACCATTGCCAAGGGGTTGGCTGGCTGCTGGCGAAAGTCGTTATCTATATCGAGCTGGGAGAGCAGATTGGCGGCATTGGTAAGCGGCCCAACCATCGTTTGCGTCGTGTAGGTTCTTTCGATCTGAGTCTGGGCTGGTTGCGCAGACACAAGCTTGTTAAATGGCAGAATGTCGATAGGGATTTGAACCTTGTCGGACTTCTTCTCCGGTGCCCGGAGCACGTAGGTTGCCTGACTGTCGGACACTTTGAAATTGGAGTCGCTTGGCGCTGGCGTTTTACTGGCCATCATGGGCATCAGTTGTACCTGCTCGCTCCGTTTTGTATCCCCGGTGGGCACGGCGTGGGCTGGTAGATCACTCGGTGAAGCCGCCTGCAAGGTATCGAGTCCCCCAATCATTCCCCCATGCTGTTCAATCGGTGCCTTGACGGGTGGCAGGTAGGGGTTAGCCTCCGTCGTTGCGATTGGAACCTGGGTTGGCTGCGATGAGCCGGAGGTTAAT
>JBBQRC010000624.1:0-3913 GCA_038215215.1 Pirellulales bacterium | reverse complement strand
TTTGGAATTACACAACTTAAAAGCTGCACGATCTCCTCAGGGGAGAGGGTTAGGGTGAGGGGTCGACTTTCCTTGGGATTCGGCCCCCTCACCCCAGCCCTCTCCCCCGGAAATACCGGGGGAGAGGGAGCGAGATCTGCTTAACTCCGTGCCATTCGTCTCAGGCACCTGTGCCCTGGGTTGAGGTGGACGCTGGCGCCAAAACGAGGCGAGCAACGATCCGGATACACTCATCCACGCGCCAAAAATGGCGGGCGCGATGGCAGCTTGTTGGCTGTGCAAGACTTTGGTGGCCAAGGCCGATCCCATACCTCCATTTTGCATGCCCACTTCGATTGAAATGGTACGACACTCGGCCTCGCTCAGTCCGATCATGCGCGCACCAAAATAGCCGACGCTGTAACCAATGGCGTTATGGACGATGGCTATGAGGAGTATGAGTGGGCCCACGATCAACAAGCTCGATCGTGATTGGGCTACGATGATGCCGATGACGATACAGATCGCCAGCATCGCCACGCTCGATAAGATGCGGTCGACCCACGGGCCGCGGCACTTCATTTTTTCAAGCAGTAGATTGGCAAACAATCCGCCTAACACGGGCACGATGACGATGTAGATAATCTGCCACATCATTTCGCCAAAATTGACATCAATCGTCGCACCCGCGAGCGAGCTCATTAAGAGGGTTGTCATGAGCGGCGCCATGAGCGTCGAGCAGGCGGTCATGGTGACCGACAAGGCAACGTCACCCCGCGCCAGATAGGTGATCACATTTGACGCCACGCCACCCGGACACGAACCGATGAGTATGACACCGGCTGCCATCTCCGGCGGAAGGGAAAAGAGCTTGGTAAGCAACCAGCCAGTCGCAGGCATTACCGTAAACTGCAGCACCATGCCGATGCACACCGCCTTAGGTCGCAGAAGCACTCGAGAGAAGTCTTGCCACGCCAGGGTTGTACCCATGCCAAACATGATCACTTGGATGAGCCCCGGTACAAATTTCGATGCCGCCACGCCTCCCCATTGATCAAAGGCAAATGGAAAGAACATCGCCGCGGTGACGAAGCCAATAACCCAGCAAGAGAACGCAAACGGTTGCCAGTTCTGGCTCAATTGCAGGCGCCACGCCGCCACTGCGCACAAGGCTAACGCAAACAGTCCCCAGGCTGTTGACCATGCTGTCATTTCGATTGCCCGTCTGCAGTAGGTGAGTATTTGATTTTATTCTTTACGCCAGCCGACGGGTTGCGTCCAGGCTTGTTGCATTTGTCCGTCAAGCGACGGATCTGTGTGAGCGAGGCTACTGGTGACCAGCGCTCGCACATATAGTTCCTGGCCGGTCAATTGATAACTGGGCTTCAGTCCGCGTACGCTGGCAGCAACCCGTGCCACTGGGAGTTGAGGCTGCTCGCCGGCCGCCACCTCCATGGGCTTCGGCAGGACGATGAATTGGGTTTCAAAGGTAGCGTTAGGCTGAGGTGCAATGGACAGCGACAGGGTACGCGTAGCCGTGTCAAACCGCACCTCGTCTAACACTACCCCGCTGGACGCATAGAAGTCCCCCGCTTTCATAGCGCGAATCAAGTGCTCGGGTGTCAGGTAGCGGGAACGCACCATGACCCAACCTCTACCCGGACGAGCACCCGGGAGGCCGTGATATTCGTGACTGTCGTCGGTAGCGATCCCCAAAATGGGCTCGCCTGCCAGCAGTACAAGCCGCATGGCATTGACGACATCCCACATCGCTTCGATCGAGAGATGATCTTTGTCGCCAAGTTGATTGACCCCTGGATGGCCGTTGTAAATTTCAAAGAAACGCTCCTCGACGACGCGCGCGATGTCCTCGGCGGTAACCGCGTAACCAAAGTTGGGATGATTGAGATGCGGCAAAATCTGACGCCCGGTCGTTTTTTCATGTTCCAATACCAACCTCAGGTTATTTTGCATCACTTCTTGAACGTTCGCGCCGCCGAGCGGTTTCAGTTCCTCCGAAACATTCGTGGCGTTCATGTGCACAGGCTTTCCCTCCGCCTTGTCACTGATCTCTTCGCCTTGAATCATGAGAAACTGGCCTCGCTGTTCCACCAAGCAACGGAACTCGTCGAGCGGCTTGAGACGCACTTCGTAGTCAGCCTGACCGACGGTCCCACGCGTCTCGACCCAGTCGCTGCCAAATTTTTCCCGATAGCGGTCGATTATCTGATCGTCAGCACGACCCACAACCTGCTTCATGCTCATCCAACGCTGACCGCGACTGAGTACGTTATGATCGGAGAGGGCAAGGAAGTTATAGTTGCGGTCTGCATACCAGGCCGCGATCATTTCTGGAAAATCGTCGCCGTCGCTCCACAGCGAGTGGGTGTGCAGGTTTCCTTTCCACCAACGCAACGGATGCTCAGAGGTGTCTTGCGCCTGCACCATGGACGTAGTGATCGAAAGCGCGATCGAAAGGGCGATCGAAACGGCAATCGAAATAAACTTCAGCCGACCGCAACCGCGCTGGGGCAGGTAAACAGGAATCCAGACCAGTGATTGCAATAGGAGATTCCAGCAAGAGTCGCCCGCTTGCTGTGCCAACTTATACCTTGCCAACTTCGAAACCGGTCTGGGTACCGCATGTGTTCCAAAGTGACTCTCGTTCGCCCGCGCGTCTTTGTGCATATCATGAACTTTCGATTATTTGTAAATGTCGCCGCTAAGGTTGCCGCGTGGGGCTGAGGTTGGCATGTAACTCTCCACCCCCTATTCTTAATCTGGCTTGAGCACAGGTGTGCAGTGACAGCTCAATTTTTTTCGTATCGAAACTCGCCAAGAGCTTCGGACTACTTGGGCAACAACCGAAAGTCTTGACGGCGTTTGCTACGAGGCCAACCCTTTTAGCCGTGACAAAGAGTTAAGGCCCTACTGTAACTGGAAGCTGCTGTCGTTGACAACTCGGCGTAACGCTGTCAGCATGACAAAACTTCGCGGCTGGGGTTTGAAATGATTCGTAGTTCCGTAAACGAATGTTCCATTTCGCTGCGCGTCTACCACGGTTTGGGCCGCAGTTTTCGCATCGAAAAGAGCGAGATTGATACATTTATGGCCTAGGATCAAGCTCTCGGCGGACGTAGTGAAACCCGCAAGCTTGACTGATGGCAAAGCAATTACAGAGTAAGCGACGGATCATGACAGCAAATAAAATTGGATTCATAGGTGGCGGGCAGATGGCGAAAGCATTGGCTCGCGGTGCCGTCGATGCTGGATTAGTTAAGGCCGAGCAATTGATCATCGCGGAGCCAAATGCCCAACAACGCGAATCCTTTGAGGCGAGCGTCGGTCGCGTAACAATGTGCGACACCGCGGCTGACGTTCTCTCGTTTTGCGACCGCGTGGTGTTAGCGGTCAAGCCGCAGGTGTTGACACAAATTGCGGCCGAGTTAGCGCGGCACGTCCAACCGCGGCACCTGTTTGTTTCCATTGCTGCTGGGATCTCGCTGCCAAAGCTGCAAGAAGTGCTAGGAACGCAGCGGGTAATTCGCGTCATGCCCAACACTCCTTGCCAGGTTGGCGAGGGAGCGTCGGGGATCGCGGCGGACACTTCAGCCGAACCAGCCGATGTTGCCTGGGTTGATCAACTGATGAGTTCCGTAGGGCGCACCGTGCGCGTCCCCGACAGCTTGCTGCACGCCGTCACGGGCCTGTCCGGTTCCGGACCTGCCTATATCTATCTTGTGATCGAAGCCTTGAGTGATGGTGGGGTCGCCCAAGGACTACCACGCGAATTAGCCACCAAACTGGCCGCTCAAACGGTCCTCGGAGCTGCGAAAATGGTATTGGACACGGAATTGCATCCGGGACAGTTGAAGGATCAAGTGACCAGTCCGGGTGGCACTACGATCGCGGCCCTGCGCCAGCTAGAGAAGTC
>JBBQRC010000623.1:0-3933 GCA_038215215.1 Pirellulales bacterium | reverse complement strand
AGACGATTTCTTCTTTGTTCGGAAAATGGTTATACAGCGTCCCCTTGGCGGTCCTTAGCTCAACCGCCAAGCGATCCATGCTTAACGCCTCGTACCCTTCCTCCAGCAATATTTTTCTCGTCGTACTGAGGACATCCGCTTCGCGTTGCTGAATTTCGAGTTTTTTGCGACTTACATTGCTCATGCTTAAAATATGACGCCGCGTCATAAAAAGTCAAGTGCAATCGGTGTTGGGATGTGGGAATTGATTCGTCTCGCGACCGAGCCGGAACGATGGCGATCCAAAGATCATCCGCCGAGGTCGCCACACGCGGACGCTGTCGGGGCTGGTCGCACCCGTTTCTTGCTTCTCGTTTCTCGTTTCTCGCTTCCCGCCGAAGAGGGACATTTGATCCTACTAGGTGGTGAAGCCGCCTGTGGAGCTGTCGGTCACCATACGGTGTCTCAACGCTTGCAGTCCGCGTTTCAACAATCCCGCTACCGCCATTTCGCTTTTGTCCATTTTCTCTGCCATTTGCTTGAGCGAACAACCTTCGACGTAGCGCAGCCGCAATGCCTCACGCTGGCTTACCGGTAAGTCTTCGAGGCAATTCGAGAGATAAACGGCCGCTTCGTCACGCATTAGCCGCTGGCTGGGGGAGGTTGTTTCCGCCGGAGCCACGTCGGTAATTGCCGGCCGGCTATCCGTCGGACTGTTTGAGACCTCTCGTCCCGCCGAGCGTTTCTGCGTGTACAGGTGCTTTTGATGGGCCGAGGAGACATTGTTGCGAAGGATGTTACGCAACCATCCCAGCAACTCCTCGATCGAATGGCCGCGAAAGCTAGGAAGATCTCGCTGAGCTTCCATGAACGTGATCTGCACCACATCGGCGGGGTCCAAACGTCCGGAAAGCCGAGTATCCAGATAACGCTGCGCCAAGACCGTCAGGTAAGCGCGGTAGTTCTCCAGCAGGGTGCCCAACGCCTCGGCATTGCCTTGCTGTGCAGATTCCAGGAGTTGTTGATCGTATTCGCGATTCACGATTGCCGCTGATGCACCATTCGAAAACTCTAAACACCGCCGCCACAGGACTACGTCGACATTTCTTCCCGCCCAGAAGTGCCCATTTTACTCTTACCAGCTCAAATTTGCATCCTTTGTCCGGTGCAACTCCCGGCGACACGGGCCCTAACCGACCGGTTGCGCGATCCGCTCGCCATGCCCCTTTCGCCAAACATCGACAGGCTGGGTATAATGACCTCCAATCTGGGAGATGGCTGTCCGCAATCAGGAATAGCCAGCCGCACTAGCCGCTGACGCTGACTTGGGTGCCCATCGCGCTAGCTCACGGACACGCTTGCAATTCCAGCCGAATCGCCGAACAAAGGTATGTGGACATGTATTTGCGAATGGCCAACCGACTCATTCGGGAAACTGACAAACGCTTGCTGTGGAAGCTGGTGTATTTGGCTGGCTGGAAAGGCTTGCGGAGCGTTCAGAAACATCGTCATCGCTTGAAGCACGGCGATTTCTTCCCGCCGTTTCTGTACATCTCGATCATCAACAGTTGTAATCTGCGCTGCCAGGGCTGTTGGGTGGATGTGGCCGCCAAGCAGACCAAGATCGACATTCAGGCACTCAACAAAACGGTCAATCAAGCCAAAGCGATGGGGAATTCCTTCTTTGGTATTTTGGGTGGGGAACCATTCTTGCACAAGGAACTGCTCGACTTCCTCGAAGGGCAGCCGGATGTCTATTTCCAAGTCTTTACCAATGGCCATTTCATTACCGATGAAGTAGCGAAACGCTTGCGCAAGATGGGGAACGTGACGCCGCTCATCAGCGTCGAGGGGAGCGAAATTGTGAGCGACCAGCGGCGCGGCCGTGCCGACGTACTGAGCCAGACGATGCAAGGGGTGCAGAACTGCCTGAACAACAAAGTGCTCACCGGTGTCTGCACGAGCGTTTGCAAAACCAACATCGACGATCTACTTACCGAAAAATGGGTAGATCGCTTGGTGCAGATGGGGGTCATGTATTGCTGGTTCCACGTGTATCGCCCCATGGGCCCCGAGAGCATGCCTGAACTGGCGCTCGACACCGACGAACTGCGACGGGTGCGGCAGTTTGTGGTCGATACGCGGGTCAACAAGCCCATTATCGTCATCGACGCTTACCACGACGGTGCAGGGCAAGCGCTTTGTCCGGCGGTGACTGGTTTTACGCACCATATCGGACCAGCCGGAGATATTGAGCCGTGTCCGATCATCCAATTGGCTAAAGAGAGCATTTACGACGATCGCCCACTCAAGGACACCTTCAATAACAGCGAATTCCTCCGAGACTTCCGTACCGTCGTGGCTGAAAATACGCGTGGTTGCGTCGTCCTAGAGCGTCCAGACCTGCTGATTCAGTTGGCTGAGAAGCATGGCGCCCGTGACACGACGCAGCGAAAGCAGTCGATCGCGGAACTGCAGGCTGTTGTCCCACGTCGCTCTCAATACGTACCGGGGAATGAGATCCCTGAGCGGAGTTGGGCGGTGCGACTGGCGAAGTGGATCGCCTTCAATGATTTTGGTACTTATGGAAAACACTTTAAGCCCACCAATTGGTCGGATCCCGAAGCCCGTGAGACTCCTAAGATCTCGTTGCCGGTAGTGGCTGTGGGAGATGATGCGTAGTTCTCCACGTGAGAAATCGTGCACTGAACCCATGGCAGTTTCGAATCGACCTATCCCTGTAATCCTCCAAGACGTGATGCAGGTTGATCGCCATCGCCTCCTGAGACAATGGCAACAAATGTCGGCACCAGCGGGTGCATCGCGCGAGGGCTCTGCAGCCTCCGCATTTGACCAACGACTGGCGGCCTGGCAGCAGCGAGCCGCGGCGTCGGCGGCGACCGCCGGCCAGCGCGCAGCGAGCATTCCACGACTCGATTACGATCCCGATCTGCCCATTACCGCGCATCGTGACGAACTCATCCAGTTGTTACGCGCGCGTCAAACGATCGTAGTGTGCGGCGAAACCGGCTCGGGCAAGAGTACGCAATTGCCCAAGATTTGTTTGGAGGCCGGATTGGGCCGACGTGCTTTGATCGGTCACACGCAACCCCGACGCCTGGCCGCCCGCGCGGTTTCGAGTCGCCTGGCCGAGGAGCTCGGATCGAAAGTCGGCGATTTAGTCGGCTTCAAAATCCGCTTTACGGACGCCACTCAGGCGCAGACACTTGTAAAGGTCATGACCGATGGAGTGCTGCTCGCAGAAACACAACGCGATCGTTTTCTCGATCAATACGATGTCATCATCATCGATGAAGCCCACGAACGCTCGTTGAATATTGACTTCCTGCTGGGGTACCTGCGGCAGCTTTCTGCCAAGCGTCCGGATCTGAAACTGATCATTACGTCAGCCACGATTGATCCACAGCGATTTGCGGATCATTTTGCCGATGATCAGGGCCCGGCACCGATTGTTGAAGTGTCAGGACGAACCTATCCGGTGGAAATGCGTTATCGACCGATTGCAGGTGATGTGGCGGTGGAGGATGTCGACGAGGAGACGCAGTTCGTGGCCATTGCCAATGCGGTCGACGAGCTCATGCAGGAGGGGCCTGGCGATGTGCTGGTCTTCCTACCTACGGAGCGTGACATCCGCAACGTGGCCAAACACTTGCGCGGGCACTTCACGCGTTATGGTACCGAAAATGCAATTGAGATATTGCCCCTTTACGCCAGGTTGACGCAGGCGGAACAGGACAGAATCTTTCAGCCACATCGTTCGCGGCGCGTCGTTTTGGCTACCAACGTAGCGGAATCTTCGTTGACCGTACCCGGCATTCATTATGTGGTGGATACGGGCTTGGTGCGGATCAGTCGTTACGCCCCACGCAGCAAAATTCAGCGTTTGCCGATCGAAGCCGTCTCTCAAGCTTCAGCCAATCAGCGGAGCGGTCG
>JBBQRC010000622.1:0-3946 GCA_038215215.1 Pirellulales bacterium | reverse complement strand
CGATTTGAGTTGTTCGGCTGCAAGCGCTCTTTGGGCATCTAGGTGCACCCAGCGGGGAATCTTCTTTTCATCGCGGGTGCCCCACGGTAGGCCATAACCAGGCTGAATGGGATGGAAGCCCGGGTTAGCCGCATACCAGTTGACCTTCATCGCTAGTCGTGGTGGGTAATAGGCGCTGTAGTCACTGACGGCGCCAACCAGCACCACGTCGACCCCCAAATAACGCGCAAACGCTTGAAAGTCTTCCCCTCTGCTTAACGGCTGATTGTATTCGGCCATCTTGAGTTTAACGGCGCCGACCGGCAGCACTTCAAAGCCACGAATCTGTTGCATTTCATTGGCATAGGCCAATGCGACACGTTCGCCGCTGAGCGTCGGATCTTCGCTTTGATTGATGAACGGAAGAATCGCCACCCGTTGAATTTGTGGAAACGGATTGAGCAACTGCGGTTTCGAGCGCACGTCGGGTACGAGGCTGCACGCGGTCAATGACGAGGCAAGCGCCAAGCACGCAAGAGCCGAGGCCAGCCTTGCGGCGGGATTGCAGCGGATCAATTTATTTCGTCGTCCGGTCGAGAGCACGCCGGCGATCCTTATGGGAAGCGGTCCGAGTGTTTTGCCGGTCGTAACGAGCCATCCTCTATGCCAGTATTAGAAATTGGCACGAGATGTTCGCAACGGCCAAGCAGCCTAAGAAACTCAGGTCGCCGTCCCAGCGCAATGTTTTGCGCCAGGCACCCCCCATGGCACATTGGTTACCATCGGTACGATCGTTACAGATGCTGCAGGAGAATCTTGAAAATTGTGTTGAAATGCCTTCTTTAGCCTGCGCAAATGCTGTCAATCTGTCTCTGGTGGGACCGCCGAACCGAGTGCGGTGAGCTAGCCAAAACGCACCGTTTCCGTAAGATAAGCGCCCCTTACTGACAACCTAGCACCCCCACGAGGAAAACGAAATGCTGCAGCGAAGTCTCGTCTTACTGAAACCAGACTGTGTGGAACGACGACTAATGGGCCAAATCCTATCGCGCTTTGAGGCGAAAGGCTTGAACATCGTGGCCATGAAGATGTTGCGGGTGACTCCGGAGTTGGCCAAGAAGCACTATGCTGAGCATGTTTCCAAGCCATTTTATCCAAGTCTCGAGACCTTCATCACGTCAGCCCCCGTAGTGGCGCTCGCCGTCGAGGGGCTCGAGGTAATTCAATTGATTCGCGACATGTTGGGTGCCACCAACGGCATCAAGGCCGCTGCTGGCACAATTCGCGGCGACTTTTCCAGTTCGCGGCAAATGAATCTAGTCCATGCCTCGGATAGCGAGGAAAGTGCTGCCCGCGAGCTAGCTTTGTATTTCACTCCGGACGAGTTTTGCGAGCATCATCTGCTGATCACGCCGTCATTACGTGCCGACGACGAAGCCTGAGGCTAAGAGTTTGTTACAGCAGCGGTCGACCCAGCTAACAGATATCAGTTACGAATTCTAAGCAAAGTCGACCCCTCACCCTAACCCTCTCCCCTGAGTACAAGGGAGAGGGGACTCGCAAATTGCTTAACCCCGTGCCATTCATTTCAGTTACCAACTACCGCGCTCATCGCGGCAAGCGATGATGTTTCTCTGTCCGCGTTAAGAAACCCCAATCGAGCGCTTCATCTTGCTCGTATTGCTTGCCTAACGTGAGTGCGGTAGCTGCTTTGGACAGTTCGAATCCCAGATAAAACGCGTGTGACGCATTGATGGTAGGGCCAATGGCAGTGGCCATTAGTTGCTGCATCAGTTCGAAGGGATCGGTACCGCTGAGGTGTACGCCGGCGGAGACGAGATGGAGGCGATCATTCTGAGCAAAGATGCGTAAGTTATGATCGCGAATCGTTCGCGCCAACTCGTCGAACATCGTGTCAGGGAACGCTTTCAGCTTTTCGTCGCGGAGCAGCACGAGCTGCGATTGAATGTGCTTGGGTGGAATGTGGTTGCGATATGCGAAGTGGACTAGCCGACGCGCCAGGTCGCACTCGCGGACACTCGACCTTGCCCAATTGATCACCTGAGTTGTCAACACGCTTTGAATTCCCAGCTCTTCGCAGACCCCGAGTAACACGACATTGATGGCCGCAGAATCCGCATCAGTCAGTTCAGTGATGTTGCCGATGCCCATCATCATCTTGGCGTCAGGATGGACTCGACGACACTCGATGTAGCGCCCTAAACTGGCCGCGAACCCACAGCCGATCGGTTCAAGAATGGGATCGAGTCGCATCGACACGCGGTGCGAGGATAAAAAATTGATGGTTTGTGAAAATTTTTTTTCGTCATCTGTTGAGTCGGGAATCACCACCACTTCGCATCCCCAATCGACAGCTGCGTGCATGTTATGACTGTTGACGGACAACACTAATTCTGCGCCTGCAGCGCATGCATGAGACACTTCAAGAACATCGAAAGAGTCGATCGAGATGCGCAGACCGAGCCCACGTAAACGCTTCACTGCTTCGCCAACTTGCAGCCATTGATAACCAGGTTCACAACCGATATCGATGATGTCGGCACCCTCGTCCTGCAGTTGCTGGGCGTACTGCGTTAACTGCTCCATTTCCATCCGCGGCGCATGATTGATCTCGGCAATAATTTCGATGCTGTACTCATTCAGGGACTCCTCGTTATCCCGTTTTTTCCCGAAGAACGTTGGTAAATCGCGAATATCGCGCGGTCCACACTCGATGTGTCGGCCGAGTCTTTCGGATAGTTCCACCACGCCTGTAGCGAGATAGCCCGGCACGATCACGCGCGTCGCGGCGGTCGGAATTTGCAGGTGACGCAACATCCATTTGGGAGTCATCAAGGCAGCCACTGTAATCGGTAGCACTTCAATCGTGTAGGTGAAACCAATTGTTCTGCTGAGTTGTTCAACGATTGCGCGCACGGCGTGCTCGGCGAGTCGCCCTGTCACGAAGTGAATGTGCTCGTGTGATGCTGTTGAAGTTTGCGAGATGGTTGTCATGAAACGGTTCTATTTGTGACGCGCGAGGGTTCATCGTCGGAAAAGATTTGCGCAAATTGTTTGAAAACCATCTTGACCCAATTCAACGCGTCACTAAAAACATCTATTAGCGAGGAGTCCTAAGAGAACAACTTTCGTCCTTGTTGTTTTCGTGGCCGGGATTCCTCGCTTTTTTTATGCGCTGATTTTCTCGGCATTCGTTTTTGCTGGCGTTGATTTTCTTGGCATTGGTCAAACGTCGCGATGCGGATTAACAAAGCTCCACGTGAGTTGGTGAGTGTTATGGAGCTAAGGATTCTACACGAAGAAGCGCACTTCCTCATCATCGACAAGCCTGTTGGATTACTTAGCCAGGCTGCGACTGGAGTTTGCAGCGTGCAGACGGAGTTGGAAAACCAACTTAAGCAGCGCGATCAACATCCCGGCGTTCCATTTGTCGGTTTGCCGCATCGCTTGGATCGTGGCACCTCAGGGGTCATGTTGATTGCTCGCAATCAGCGGGCCTTGAAGCGCTTTGGAGAACAGTTCCAAAGTCGGAAGATCGGTAAATACTATCTCGCAGCCGTCTGTGGCAACTGCGCTTGGGAATCTGAGGAGTGGAGCGATTACATTCGCAAAGTGACAGACCAACCGCTGGCGGAAATCTGTACCGCGGAGGCCCCTCAAGCCAAACTGGCGGAGTTGTCTGTTTCCAAACTGGCCTCGGCGGATGATATTTCACTCCTGTTGATCAAATTGCACACCGGGCGGATGCATCAGATCCGCATCCAAGCAGCCAGCCGTGGATTGGCGATTCTCGGAGATGAAGTCTACGGCGGACCAAAATACTTTGTGGTGCTGCGCCAGGAGACTCCCGCGAACGAGCAAACCCAACTGGCGTTACATGCGTTAAGAATCGAATTTCGGCATCCTCAAACGGCCAAAGCCATGGCTGTCACTGCCTTGCCACCCC
>JBBQRC010000621.1:0-3959 GCA_038215215.1 Pirellulales bacterium | reverse complement strand
GCTCCCGTTGCATGAGGGGAGTTATAAGTGGTCGGGGGGCAAATCGGTCTCGGTTTTCGATTCGACGATTGTGGGAGTCGAAACGGATGCGGGCTTGATCGGCTATGGCGAAGTCTGTCCGCTAGGGCCATTTTATTTGCCAGCTTATGCGGCGGGCGTTCGTGCCGGTCTGCTTGAATTGGGCCCTCACTTGATGGGCTTCGACCCGCGCGAGTTGCTGAAAATTAATCAGCGGATGGATGCAGCCCTCAAGGGGCATCCCTATGTGAAATCGGGCATCGATATTGCCTGTTGGGACATCTTGGGACAAGCGACCGGCTTGCCAGTGTGCGTGTTGATGGGGGGGCGATTTGGAGACGCCGTCCGCTTGTACCGAGCGATCTCGCAAGAGTCGGCGGAGGTAATGGCGAGCAAAGTGGCTGGCTATCGTGCGGCGGGGTACACACGTTTCCAATTGAAAGTGGGAGGGGATCCCGATACGGACATCGAGCGGATTCGGGCGGTCCGCGCCATGCTTGGCTCCAGCGATCGCCTAGTGGCAGATGCCAACACGGGTTGGACGCAACACGAGGCCATGCGAGTGGTTCGGGCCGTGCGTGAGGTGGATGTTTACATCGAGCAGCCCTGCTTGACCTATGAAGAATGCTTGACCGTACGTCGCCACTGCGATCATCCATTTGTGCTCGATGAAAATATCGATGGACTCGACATGCTGCTGCGCGGCAAAGCGGATTTGGCCATGGACGTCGTCAACTTAAAGATCAGCAAGCTCGGTGGACTAACAAAGACCAAACAAGCCCGCGACTTGTGTGTGGCGATGGGGATTGCAATGACCCTCGAGGATAGTTGGGGAGGGGATATCACGACCGCCGCCATTGCTCACCTGGCGCATAGCACCCCGGAGGAGTATCGTTTTACCAGCACCGATTTCAATAGTTATGTGACGGTGAGCACTGCGCTTGGAGCGCCACAGCGAGTCAACGGCTTCATGCAAGCTGGCACTGCGCCAGGACTGGGTATTCAGCCACGCAATGATGTGCTCGGGCCACGCGTCGTGGACGTGACAGCCAATAACTAGCCGACACCGATCCACTCCAGGAGCGAGCTCAGTGGTACAACCCGCGACCCAAGAACCATGGCTGGAGATTCAGTCACTGCTGGCGGTGGGGGACGCCGCGGCGGTTGAGGAATTTGTCGAACGCCTGGCGTCCAGCGAGTTATCGTTAGCGATTTCTCGACTCAGCGAGGACGAACGCAGTCAACTATTGACCATACTGCCTTCGAAAATGGCAGCCGATGTTGTTGAGCAGATTCCCAACGTCCAGGCGGCCGAGTTGTTCGAACGTTTGGACGCGGTGCAAGCGGCGGCGATCATCGACGAGCTGCCCAGTTCGGAGCAAGCGGACTTGCTCGGTGACCTGGACGACGAAGATGCAAACGCCATCCTTCGCCACATGGATCCTGAAGAGGCCGCTGATGCGCGCCGCCTGTATCATTATGAGGACGATGTCGCGGGCGGTTTGATGGTCACGGAGTTTTTGCAGATAGCGCAGGACTCTAGCGTGGAACAGGTCGTGCAAGAACTGCGCGCCAACGCGGATGAGTACAGCGATTACGACATTCAATACGGATACGTAGTCGATCAAGTGCAACGGTTGACCGGCGTGCTCCGCATGCGCGATTTGTTGTTAGCTCGCGGTCAGACAAAAATCGCGAACTTGATGATCACCCATCCGCTTTCCGTCCCGGATCATGCCCCGCTAGAAGAATTGATCGAATTTTTCGACAGCCACGGTTTTTTAGGGGTTCCTATCGTCGATCCGCAGGGAGCCTTGGTGGGGGTCGTTCAGCGGTCAGCAGTTGATGAAGCAGCGGCCGATAAACAGGATCTCGACTACCTCAAATCGCAAGGAATCGTTGGCGGAGAGGAGATTCGTTCACTACCCACCTGGCTCCGCGCCAAACGGCGACTGAGTTGGCTAAGTGTCAATATCTTATTGAATGTCATGGCGGCAAGCGTGATTGCCGTCTTTCAAGATACGTTGTCCGCGGTCATTGCGTTGGCGGTGTTCTTACCGATCATCTCCGACATGAGCGGTTGTTCGGGGAGTCAGGCGGTGGCGGTGAGCCTGCGCGAGCTGTCACTGGGTCTGGTCCGCACCAACGAACTCCTTCGCGTTTGGCTCAAAGAACTCGCCGTGGGGCTGATCAATGGAGTCGCTTTGGGGCTGTTGATTTCACTAGTTGCCATGCTGTGGAAGGGCAATCCGTATTTGGGGCTCGTCGTGGGAACCGCCTTGGCGCTCAACACCGTAGTAGCCGTTTCGATTGGTGGCCTGATTCCGCTCATCCTCAAACGCTTCCGTATCGATCCTGCCATTGCCGCCGGGCCGATCTTAACCACCATTACCGATATGTGTGGTTTCTTCTTCGTTCTCGGTTTGGCCACGCTCATGCTCGACCGACTGGTTTGATAAATTGCGCAACTGCCAAGATGTAGTCGTGATCCAGCCTGTGGCGATCCGCTAGAGGGACCGAAATCTCCCTTGAGCTGACTTTTCTGCTGCAATCACTGCCGTTCCTGCTACAATACGGATAATCTCGAACTCAAGTTCCGATTATAGTGATACTTTGGTAGCATTTTGACTGTTGTGAGCAGGGAGCAGCGACTTGATTCACATTGTAGCCATTTTGGACGGCGAGCGGCTTTACGAAGAGCTTGTGTCGGCGGTAGTAGGGCTAAACGTCGCGTTGCATGCCTGCCGCTCGCGAGCTGACTTTTGGACACTGGCAGCGTTACCACATGACATTTTGATTGCTAGCGAGAGCCGATTACCGCCTCCCACTGGCCGTAGCGTCAAACGCCTGAGGAGCGGCCAAGGCGGTCCCCACGTCTTACTGTTGCAGGAACTGCAGAATGCCGGCCAGCACCAAGCCGTTCAGCGAGAGCAGTCCACTGCCCCGCTGACCGTGGATATTACCACGCCGGAGGGTAAAGCGGCCGTGCGGAGCGCGATTGAAGCGGTCGCCTTAAAGTCTTTGTCGCCCGTGCAGAGCCAGCCGTTAGCGGCGCAGCTCGCCGACTTTGATTCGCAGAATGATGCAATGCAGCAATTCATGAGCGTCGTACAGCGGGTGGCGTGTGCCGACAGTTCATTATTGATACTGGGCGAAACGGGGGTGGGGAAAGAGCGACTGGCGAGAGCCATTCACGCAGCCAGTCCGCGGCGTGACGGGCCGTTTGTGGCGGTCAACTGCGCCGCATTTCCCGAATCCTTACTGGAGAGCGAACTGTTTGGCTATGAAAAAGGTGCCTTCACCGGGGCAGTGGGTGCGCGGCGTGGCTACTTTGAACTTGCTCAGGGTGGGACCCTGTTTCTCGATGAAATCGGTGAGGTGCATCGGCATGTTCAAGTCAAGCTGCTGCGAGTGATTCAGGAGCGCGCGATTCAAAGGCTGGGAGGCGAGTTACAAATCCCGATCAACGTGCGCATCATGTCCGCGACCAACCGCAACCTCAAAGCTGAGATGGATGCAGGAAGATTTCGCCGCGACCTGTTCTACAGACTGAGCGTGGTGGCACTTGAGATCCCCAGTTTGCGCGATCATGCAGAAGATATCGTCCCGCTTCTGCAAAAATATCTCATCGATTTTCGACGTGCGCTGCCGAACCCCGTCGAGGGTTATTCAGCGGAAGCAATCCGCGCGCTGCAGTCTTATCCCTGGCCGGGCAACATCCGCGAATTGATCAACATTGTCGAGCGCAGTATTCTGCTCAGTGCCGGCCCCAAGATTGAATTGTCCGACTTACCTCCTGAGTTGGTAACGATTTGTCCAGCTCAAATTAACCTCCCTGAATATCCGTCGGCGAGCATTTGCTTGCCGACGAATTGGATTGATCTTCCCTGGACAGAGTTACGCAAATTAATCGTTTCGCAGTATGAAAACCAGTTCATCCG
>JBBQRC010000620.1:0-3966 GCA_038215215.1 Pirellulales bacterium | reverse complement strand
AATTCACTGCAGCACTGACGCATTTATCCGCCCAAATCGCTTCCCGAAGGCTCTGCAAGGTTACTGTAAATCGGCGAATCGCATTCAGTGAATAGCAAGGTTGGATATCGATGCGTAGGCTTGGTGTCCTTCGACTTCGGGTGCTGAGGGATTTAGCAGTTCGAGGGGGTCGAAAGTCTATCGAACTTGATTAACTACTAAATGACCGCCGCGTGACAGTCAACAACCGGTGGTCGTCTGTGCGTGCAACTTGGAGTGCAAGGGGCATCCCCCTTAAGTTGCATAGTTCTAAACTTCACTGTCGCCTAAAAAGTTTACCTACCGCGCAAATAGGAAAGCATCTCGAACGGATCAATGATTCTGCATTGGCAGTTGAGTTTTTCAAAAGTCTGCAATAACGAGCTTCCCGGTTCTTTCAGATCTAGCAGGTCTTTATCACGAGTCACGAGAAAATCAGCCTTGGTTGCAATCGCCAGATCGACATACTTAGCATCCTTTGGATCGCGATCGAGCAAAAAGAGACTGGGAACGGTGGCCTCATACACAGAGCACACCCGAATTCGCTCAAGAAAATCGATAACGGTAGAAATGGTGAGCAATGGAAATTTGCGTTGAAGGCTAGGGCGGCACAGAACGTCTCGAATTTCCTCAAGACACGCTTCCGAAAGTGTTCCAGTGCGCCAATTTCTGCAAGTTCAAGAAGTGCGGCTGCGGGACCAGAGGGTTTTGCAGCAGCTTGCAGAAAGATCATGCAGTCGAAAACAACTCGCGGCTTACTCAATTGTCAGTGAGCGCCTAAAAGGGGCCAGCGCGCGGCGCTTGAAAAGGGGCCAGTTCGACAGGAAAGGCAGCGGTCATTCAGATATTGGGTTTCTTTTGAGACCTTTTATCGGAGTAAAACCGTGGTGCGTCGGCTGGATATGGATAAAACACAGGGAATTGAGCAGTTATTCGCTTCGGGTATGACCAAGCGGAAGATCGCCAGGACGCTGGGAATCAATCGTAAATCGGTTGATAGGCATCTGGCAGGTCTGCGGTCAAAAGGGGCCACCGCGGTGGAAGCGCTCACCGGGGAAGCGCCCACCGGGTCGGAGCCTGCCGATTCAGGTTCGACAGTGTCTGAACAGCCGCGGTCTGACTCGGTTCAGTCTCGGAGCGCATGCGCTAGGTACCGCGACCAGATTATTACCAAGATCGAGCAAGGGCTGACGGCTCAGTGCAAAGTTTGCTACGTCTAAGATTACTCCGGCGAACTTTCGCTCGCGGTGCAGCACATTAGCAGCTTCCAGCGGCAGGGCACAGTTGGTTCCACCGCCTCCGTACTTGCTCGTCGCTCGGCGATGCTCAAGATCGAATCACTTGGATCGATCCGTACATCGTAAGCGCGAGTGTCGAACGGAATGACGATCGAATCCGGGTTGCGGCGCAGGATGGCTGCGGCGAACAAAGCAGCTACGTCGACGCATCGCATCTTCGAAGTTGCACCCCTGGTTCCATTTCTTCCGGCACGCAATCCCGTTACCGAACATCCCATCGAACCTGAAGTATCCAGACCGATCACGACCGGACCTGGCAATTCAGGCACGTTACCGCATGCGATCTCAGCAGCCTTGTGCAGAGCCGCCTTGATCTTGGCTGGTACCTTGTCGTCCGAGTTCACATACGCAGCAAAGTACTGGTACGGGAACTGACGTAAACGTCGCACTTCGGCTTCGTCCGCGATACGGTCAGCAACATAGTTGACCATTTCGGTGGTCGCCAACACATCGTGACGCAGCAGCGTGTTTAAGTTCATACGGAGTGCCTGCGGTCCCATCTTGCGAGCGATCGCAGCCCCTACGCTCGGTCCCTTGGCAGCGTCAGCTAGCAAGTCCCAGCGAACCCCTTCGAGCTCGCACATGACCAGCAACTGAGTCGCTTCGTCAGCGGCCGCACGGAACGACGCCAACGCTTGGACTTGGCTAGGCAAGTTGGCGGCCGTTGCCGGTGCCCATTTTTTACCATTGCCAGGCGTGTTGCCGCAAGTTGAACCAGTGTCGTTCCCCGGAGCGTTTGACTCCGGCGAACCTGTGCAAACTGCCTTGTCCGTCACTTCCCCTTGTTCGTTTGTGATTGATTCGTTGCGAATAAGGACGCTGGCGTGCTTCCGAGGTTCGCAAAAATCAACAATGTTCGCTCGAATCCGTGAACAGTGAGTTCTGTAGCGATCTTCCGTTGGTATTCGCAAGCTGGTATATTGAGTGCTGCTAAGTTTAAGGTGAAACGATGCCCAATATCATTGACACGTCGATTGAAGCGGAAGCTTTCCAACTCGACTTATTGAAACGCAAGAGTCCTGAGGAAAGACTCGCGATGGTCGAGCGACTGTCGTCGGATGTCATCAGAGCCTCGAAGTCGGCAATCTCCCGATTGCACCCCGAGTTTACTGCGCATCAAATCTCAGATGCTTACATCGCACTACACTTTGGTGCTGAGCTTTCCGAAGCAGTCAGGCAATATCGAGATCGTCTAAATGGTCTAAATGCCACTATCTGACTTGACGTTAGCGTTGGAGCCTGTGGTACGTTTTCTGCGCAAGCATTCTGTCGCATATTTTGTCGGGGGCTCCGTCGCCAGTTCTCACCATGGTGCGGCTCGGAGCACGCTCGACGTCGATTTGACGGTCCAGCTCACAGCGGGAGTGGTTGCAGAGCTAGTTGCTGAGCTTGGGAACGCTTACTACCTAAATGAAGCCACCATACGAATCGCCATCGCACGAAAGTCATGTTTTAATCTCGTACATCTCGACACTTCATTCAAGGTGGACGTCTTTGTTGCTGGTAATGAGCCATTTCAGATGGTCTCGCAACAACGTGCCGTTACTACTAAGTTTGGCGACGAAAATGGCTTCGAAGTGCGTGTCGCCTCGGTGGAAGATATCTTGCTGATCAAACTAGCTTGGTACAGGCTCGGAGATGAGTCCTCCGAACGGCAATGGCGTGACCTGACAACCGTTGCAAAACTGCACGCCGAAAGGTTGGATCTCGAGTATCTTGAATACTGGGCGGGACTCCAAGGAACAGCGGATCTACTCAATCGACTCCTGGCAGAATCTCGCGTTTAGAGCTCCGCGTTTTCGAGACACAATCTAATAGCAAATGCCACCCAACTACCCGTAGTGCCTTCGATCGTTGACTGCTTCCCGATCCAAAAAGAAACGCCCGACGAAGTGTGACCAGAGGCGCCATGACGACGAGCGTCATTTGATAGCTCCCACTATCGCGGCTAAGTTGGTGAGGATGTACTCCGAATCGGCAGTCGGACGTTGGTCGATTGCGACGACTAACGCTACTTTGACGCTTTTCGCAGTCGCTTCCAAACGTCGCGACCAATTTGCGAATCAAGCCGTACAAGTTGCTGTCGGCGTGTATCGAATGTAGCCAGTCCGCCTCGAGCGCGCTTTGCGTAAACAAAAGGGAAGCAGACGGTGATAACTTTGAGAGGAAGGCCAGCCTCCCGTGGCATGAAGCGAGTGCAAACAGGCTCATCCATCGGTAGCGGAGAGCCTGAGCAGCTCCACAAGAACGATGGCAGTTCCACAATTTCATTGAGGACTGTTACAAAGTCGCCAGTCTTGATGTCTTCTCCCGCAATCCGTGCTGCGACGGTCGTTTGGGCTTTGATTTCGGTTTTCATGATTTCACATTGCCGTTCAAGATTAAGTTGATAGTGTGCGTAAAGGTTCCCTGGTTGGGCGCTCGACTAGACGGCGCCGGTCTTCGCAATCACCAAGAACTTGAATTGCACACGCATGACTTTATCTTTGGACAGAAACGTGAATGCCGACCGACGAAAGTCGCCTGTCGGTCTGTGATCAACCACTAACAATTTGAGAAACGTAGTTTCGTCGAAATCTGACACTTGGGCCGTCAGGCTGATCGGTCTTCAACTCTTTTCTCTAAAAATATTCATCGCGATTGGCACCAT
>JBBQRC010000619.1:0-3975 GCA_038215215.1 Pirellulales bacterium | reverse complement strand
GACGCTGTTGTAGGCGCTGACGTCGCCTGCGCCGGTCGCGGGCGCCAGATAAAAATTGTCGAGCGGATCGCGGGCCGGATGATCCTCGGGAATATTCAGGGCAATGAAGTTGTGCCAAGTATCCTCGACCTCCGGGCCTTCCACGACGGCAAATCCCAAACGCCCCATGATTTCTTTGAGATGCTCAATCGTTTGGGTGATAGGATGGGTGCGGCCCAAATGACGGCGTGTGCCAGGGAGAGTGGGATCCAGGAGTGGACCTGAGGGTACGGCGCTAACTTGCGTGTCGAGTCGCTGCTGTGCAAGCTCCAAAGCGGATTGGATACGCGCTTTTACCTCGTTCAGCTTCTTACCACCGTCGGGGCGAGACTCTGCCGCCAATGCCCCCATTTGCTTTTGCAGCGTCTTCATTTGGCCGCTACGTGCACCTACAAACTGCACGCGTGCGGCTTCAAATGCCTCCGCTGAACTTGCTGCCGCAAATGCCTGCTCGGCCTGAACTGCCAATTCTTCAAGCGAACCAACGAACTCCAGCAGTTCCATGAACCAAGCCTTACATCAACTGGGCAAACGCTATTCGCCGACGTACGGAAGCAATGCCATGAATCGGGCTCGCTTGATAGCAGAGGTGATGGCATGCTGACTGACAGCAGAACAACCCGTCTTGCGGCGACCCACGATACGTCCATGGCGATTAACAAGCTTCTTCAGCAGCTCGACGTCCTTGTAGTCCACAAACATGGGACGGGGACGCTTGCCATCGACGAACAGTGGATCCTTCTTCTTGGTTCTGGAACGGATACGAGAACGTTTGCGTGCCCGACTCTTGGCGGTCGGGGCGCGGCGCATGGTCGACATAAATACCTCAAACTTGAAAACGGTTAAACCGCCACAATGAGTGGAACAGATTCCACAAGTCGTTAGGTTCACTCAGCGACTTGCAAAAAACCATGCTCCCACTGAATTGTGGCACAAAGAGTACGTTTCCGTATTCGCGACATGGATTGGAGTGGTGACTGGGCTAACTTGCCCGCCAGCCCACGTCCAAGCAAACGCTGGAGGTGCAAACCGCAGTTTGCGCCGCGAAACAGATTGTTTTTCGAACCTGAAAATCTAGCAGCGAGCCGTCAAACCATCAAGCCATTATTGTGGTGCAGGAAGCATTTGCGATTGAATTTGCTCATTTGGGGACAAATTCCAGGCTTGACTGTCCGGCATTTGACCAAAACAGACGCCGTTGTCCAGACTTGGTGAAGGACTGAACATGGGACGGGTTGGCAGCGGATGGAAACGGGGCGAATCCGGAGGTTTGGGCAGATCTTTCTCCGCCTTCCATCTGGCCAGCCAGCCGGGCAGCGGCAAAGTAGGCAGCGGGCCGGAGGCGGCCTGCATTTCCTGTGAGCAGTGAGAGGCGACGGCTTCATCTTCCAGCCGATAGCTTGGTATCTGCACCAAGGCACAGCCTAAACTGCTGGAAAATGCCAGGCCACTGGTCAGAACCCAGACCAAGCGGACAATAACACGGCGCGGAATCGAAGCGGTGGGGGTGGGCATGTGAGAGCTCGGGGTTTCTAGGCGGGCTGGCTATCATAGGCGTGGCCGCGGTTGACTGGCGCCAAATCAACCATGTCAACTTGCATCCTTAACGCTGAGCGACAGAACAAGCCTCAGCAATTCGGTAATCCTTGGGTCGGCGCTCCAGGTAGTACCCTCACCTATCGGAAGCCAACAAAGGTTAACTTGAACCGGTTATGACAACTGAGAGAAATATGCAGACTTTGACGGCCGTTGTGGAGGCGGAGTCGGTACCCCAGCCACGTAAATTGCCTCATTTGCAGATTGGCAAGCTCGACTTGGGGTTTCCTGTTGTTCAAGCGGCACTCAGCGGCTACAGCGACTGGCCGATGCGGATGCTGGCGCGCGAATACGGGGCCAGCTATTCATTGTGCGAAGTGATGCTTGACCAGTTCCTCGTGGCGATGAAGGATCGAGCGAAGAATCGACATTACTTGTTCAATTCAGCCGAAGAGCAACCTGTGGCGGGCCAGTTGATGGGGGCAGAACCGGAGCAATTCTCGCTTGGGGCACAGCGCTTGGTTGAGGCTGGCTTCGCCGTCATTGATATCAATTTTGGCTGCCCCGTGAAGAAAGTCCTGGGACGCTGCCGCGGTGGGTTTCATTTAAGCCAACCGAGCGTCGCGTTGGAAATCGTCCAGCGCACGCGAGATATCGTTCCCAGCCACATCCCTGTGACCGTAAAAATGCGTCGCGGGTTGGATGACAGCGACGAAAGCCGAGACCATTTTTATCACATCTTTGAGGGAGCTTTTGCGGCGGGCGTGGCGGCTATTACCGTGCACGGCCGAACGGTCTTGCAGCGTTACAACGGACCTAGCCGATGGCAGTTTTTGACCGACTTGAAACGCCAGTTTCCGCAGCACACCGTGCTGGGTAGCGGCGACCTGTTTTCACCCTACGATTGCCTGCAAATGATGGCGGAAACGGGTGTTGATGGAGTTACCGTGGCGCGCGGGGCGATCGGAAACCCCTGGATTTTTAGTCAGTGCCGGGCTCTCGCTGCCGGCCTGCCACTTCCTCCTCCGCCGACAGTACACGCCCAGAGACAGGTACTCGAACGCCATTGGGACTTGGCCGAGCAACTTTACGGGCCGCTCAAAACTGGGCCGCTACTGCGAAAGTTTGGCATCAAATATTCCGCCAGCCACCCGCTTCATCTGGAGATTCGACCGCGGTTTACCAGCGTCCGTACGCGGGCCGATTGGACGCAAATCTTGGATGATTGTTACGGTGAAGATCTTCCCGGCATTTTTCCCTCGCCTGACATCCACCACGTCCAGGGGGGCAGTTGTGGCGACTACTGGACACCCAGATCTGCCCCGGCCTGAGTGTAGCACTTCTGGCTGGCACTTCTGGCTGGCACTTCTTGCTGGATTTCCTGCCACTTTCACTAATGGAGCGTCAACATTTAATTTAATGGTAGGGTTAACACCGGACGGCTCGCACCGTTCCGCTTGCATTTTAGCGGCAGAGCGCGAGCTCTCCGGTTTTGCTGAACCCTTGTTTTTGAGCCTGGCACTTCCACTCGTTTCCTGCCAGCTCAATGGCCACCACCCTCGCAACTTCTCACGATTTCAGCGTTTGGACCATTAAAAAGTTGACATCCTCCCCCCGTCCCTGATAGCTTAGTAGTACAGGGGAAAATTTGCGCCGCTCGTCGCCTCAATGGCATTGGACGCTGGATCCCTGCCCGTGTCACGGCGATCGGTCTACGATCCAAGGATTCTCGGCGATCGCTTGTGACATCAGCTTAGATGGGCTTTCTCTCTTCAACTTCAGGAGCCGAAGAATGAATCTTATCAACCGTTTGCTGCTAATTACGGCCGCAGTCGCCCTGTCGTTGAGCCCTGTGGATTTTGCCATCGGGCAAGCGAACTTTCGCGAGTTACCGCTTGAGAAGGGGGACACATCCAAGGCGATCGGGATGTTGCGAAACAAAGAAGGGTTGGATTTGGCGGTGGTCACACGTTACGCCAAAAACGAAATGGCTCGACTCACCGGCAAGGACTTAGCCAATTATGCAAGTATTCGTGGCGCACTGATGCTGGCGATTCGCACGGGGGAATCGGATGCGGCGAAAAAAGCGGCTGCGGATGTCGTTGTGGCATATGCCAAAGGGATCGCAGGTAGCAACGCTTTTCATCCGGCCTCGCGTGTCAATGCGATGCTGGCCCTGGCGGAGCTCGATACGAGCACCAGTTTGCCTTACCCTGGCTGCTTTGAAACCTTGCTGGCGAGTTCCAAAGACGCCAACCTTCCGTTGCATCTAAGGGCAATTGCCCTGATGGGTATGAACCGTCAAATCGCAGCCTACAACGCGAATTTAAGTCCCACCAAGAAGCAAGAAGTTAGCCGCGAGATTGCCGCCATTGCCGCATCGCAACCGACTACTTCAAT
>JBBQRC010000618.1:0-3983 GCA_038215215.1 Pirellulales bacterium | reverse complement strand
ACACTGTCCGCGATACGACTGCGATTGGCGTTGGAAATCGTGATGCGATCCACCACGGCTTCGATTTCGTAGCTGGCCGTGGAAGAGAGTCGCGGAACTTCGTCGAGCGAGTAAATGCGGCTGTTGACGCGAACACGTGCCAAGCCCGCGCTGCGCAGGTCTTGCCAAAGGTTGTCGGGATCGACGGTGGGCTGCCAGTGCAGCGGGGCCGCCAGGACTAAGCGAGTTCCCTCTTCAAAGTCGAGCAGGTGATTGGTAATATCGTCGGCGGTCTGCGTCGAAACGGGCTGATCGCATTCGGGACAGTGTGGGGTGGCCAGCCGCGCCATCAGTACTCGAAGATAATCGTAGATTTCGGTGACCGTCCCCACCGTACTGCGTGGATTGTGGGCGACCGATTTTTGCTCGATGGCGATCGCGGGGGCCAAGCCTTCGATCCGTTCAACCCGCGGTTTGGGCATCTGGCCGACAAACTGCCGGGCGTACGAAGACAGGCTTTCGACGTAACGACGCTGCCCTTCGGCATAGATCGTATCCATGGCCAAGGAGCTTTTGCCGCTACCGCTGGGACCGCAGAAAACGGTCATCGTATTATGCAGCAACTCCAGCGAGACATCCTTGAGATTGTGTTCCACCGCCCCATGAACTTGCAATTTCGCCGGGGCTTGGACAACCTTCGGCTGCGCTGCCTTCCTGGCCCGACTGGCGCTGGCGCTTTCACCTTGGATGGGTTGCGCCGCCAAATGTTTGGCCAGTGACACCCCCGTGTGCGACTGTTGGCAATTCACGATATCGTCCGGCGTGCCGGTATAAACCAAGTGCCCGCCGGCCTCTCCCCCCTCGGGACCGATATCGATCAACCAATCCGCAGCTTTGATAATGTCTAGGTTATGTTCGATGACCAAGACGGTATTGCCGCGATCGACCAGGTCTTGCAGCACTTTCAAGAGCAGACGGATGTCGTGAAAGTGGAGTCCCGTTGTAGGTTCGTCGAGCAGATAAAGGGTGCGGCCCGTATCGCGTCGCGCCAGCTCTTTGGCCAACTTCACCCGCTGCGCCTCGCCACCTGAGAGCGTCGGTGACGGCTGACCAAGCTTGATGTAATCCAAGCCCACGTCGTGTAGTGTCTTGAGCTTCTCCGCAATCTTGGGGACGTTTTCGAACAGCACAAGCGCTTGTTGAATATCCATGTCCAGCACGTCGGCGATCGACTGGTCTTTGAACTTGACCTGCAGCGTCTCGTGGTTAAAGCGTTTCCCACTACACACGGGGCAGCCAACCCACAGGTCGGCCAAAAAGTCCATCTCTAGGCGATTGGAACCGTTCCCCTCACAGGCTTCGCAGCGTCCACCCGAGACATTAAAGCTGAATCGTCCCGGTTGATACCCGCGTCGTTTGGCTTCGGAGAGATCAGCAAACAGATTTCGAATCTCATCAAAGATTTTCACGTAGGTGGCTGGATTGCTTCGCGGTGTCCGCCCAATCGGCGACTGGTCGATGGCGATCACCTTGTCCAAGTGCTCGATACCGGTCAGCTCGCGATGTTCGCCTGGTACATCTTCGGCCGCGTGCAGGCGGCGCCTCAAGACGGGCACAACGATGTCGTTGATCAGTGAACTCTTGCCCGAGCCACTGACACCCGTGACACACACCAGGCTGCCAAGCGGGATGTGGACATCGATGTTCTTGAGATTGTTGTGGGAGGCTCCCGTTACAGTGATCTGCAGGCCGTTGCCAGTGCGGCGGACGGCTGGCACAGGAATCGTTTCTTGCCCAGACAAGAATTTACCAGTCAGGCTGCGCTCGTTACCAGCCAACTCTTCCATCGAGCCAAAACCGACAACCTCGCCACCGCGCACCCCTGGGCCAGGCCCGAAGTCCAGAATCAGGTCGGCGGCCCGCATCGTGTCTTCATCATGTTCAACCACCAGCAGCGAGTTCCCCTGGTCGCGCAGATGTTTGAGGGACTCGATGAGTCGATCGTTGTCGCGGGGATGGAGACCAATCGAAGGTTCGTCCAGCACGTACAGCACACCCACCAAGCCGGAACCAATTTGACTGGCTAGGCGAATCCGCTGTGCCTCACCGCCTGATAGCGTTGGTGCCGATCGCGAAAGACTCAAATAGTCCAGCCCCACGTTGAGCAGAAACTGCAGACGGTTGGTGATTTCGCGAATCGCCTCGTGTGCAATTTTTCGTTCAATCTCGCCAAGCCTGAGTGACTTGAGGAACGCGAGGCATTTTTCTATCGAGAGTTGACAAAGTTCGGGCAAACTGAGCCAACCTTCAGCCCTCATTTTCGCAGCTTGTTTGGATTCGGCGCTGGTGCTTGGCATGGCGCTGCCCTGCAATTTCAACTGCCGCGCTTGTCGATTCAAACGCGAACCGTTGCAGGTATCACAATGTCGCTTCTCCATGTATTTTTCAAAGCGACGGCGGGAGGTGGGGCTCTTGGCGTTGCGATATTGTTCAAGCAACTGCGCGATCAAGCCCTCGTAGACCCCCCCATACATCATGGGGCGACTGCCACCTTTCCACGTGAAAGTGATGTGTTGATCACCCATTCCATACAACCAAATATGCTGGGCCTCCGCAGGCAAGTCGCACCAGGGCGTGGTAATACTCGCACTGGCTGGCAAGACATGTTGCTTTTCAATCGCTTCGCTGACACTTAACAGTTGATGGCGATGCCAGCGACTTAAATCATTCCAAGGTCCGAGCAACTCGATCGCACCGCGCTTCAAGGATTTGGAAGTGTCGGGAACAATCAAGTTGGGTGAAAAAGTAAATTGTTCCCCTAGTCCTTCACAAGTCGGACACATGCCCACCGGGCTGTTAAAGCTCAGCAATTGTGGGGACGGTGGTGAACTGGAGGCGCCACATTGCGGGCAGGCGTATTCGCTAGACATCACCAAGTCTTGGCTCGTCCGCGCGGCGCGGCGTTTGACTGCGGAACGCGGTTTGGATTCAGGTGGTGCCTCTTCGTCTTCCGCACTCGCAGGCAGTAATTTCTCGCCCCCCTTGGCGGCATCAGCCGGTGGTTCTTGCCAAGGGATGACGATGAGCGTGTTCATTCCCAAACGCAAGGCCTCATGCACAGCGTCCGCCACCATCGTGCGCGGGCTGCTGCTGGGATGGATTTTTGCAACCACCACTTCGATGTCGTGCTTTTGTTGCCGCGCGAGTGCTGGCGCATCGGACAAGCGCATGACTTGGCCATCGATTCGCGCTCGCGCGAAACCTTGGCGTTGCAAACTCTCGAATAGATCGCGGTACTCCCCTTTTTGACCGCGGACGATGGGGGCCAATACGAGGAATTCCTCGGAGTCCTGTAGAGCTTGTATGCGGGCGACGATTTGATCGCGTGTTTGCGACGTAATAGGCACATGGCACTTGCTGCAAAAACCGGTAGCCACGCGGGCGTAGAGAACCCGTAAAAAGTCGTAAATCTCCGTGACGGTTCCCACCGTGCTCCGCGGGTTAGAACTGGTCGATTTCTGACTGATCGAAATCGCCGGGCTCAAGCCGCTGATGTAATCCACGTTGGGCTTGGGCAGCTGACCGATAAACTGCCGCGCATAACTCGACAGGCTTTCCAAATACCGCCGTTGACCTTCGGCGTACAGCGTGTCAAAGGCCATCGAGCTCTTACCGCTGCCGCTGACGCCAGAGAAGACGATCAGTTGATTTCGTGGCAGCGTGACGTTAACATCGCGCAGATTGTGCTCACGCGCTCCTCGCACCTCAATGGTCGTGTTATCCATATTCCCCAAACTCATGCACAATACGGCTGAATGACCCGCGACACACGGCTAGCGGCAATCCACCCACCGAGATTCGCTTGGGCCTGAGACCAGCGAACCCAGCTATTGTAGGGCACAATCCAGGAATCGACGACAGCCAAAAGCCCCGTAGCGGCCGATTTGTGTGCGGCAAATGCTGTCATCGGCTCATTCGATTTCGAGCCCAAGACGCCTCCACGG
>JBBQRC010000617.1:0-3987 GCA_038215215.1 Pirellulales bacterium | reverse complement strand
CGCGCTTTACTGCGTATGTTTTCGCGGCCGTTTCAATGTTGTATTCCACAACAGCCGCACTCGCACAGCGCAATACGGTGCCGCCGCTGCGTGCTGGCGATCAGGTTGAATTTAAATGGGGTAGCAGTTGGACTCCAGCGGAAGTGGTGGAGTATTTTGAGACCGGACATGCGTCCTTGCAATACGATTGGGGCGGTTCCAAAAAGATGTCGCGGTATGCTTTAAACGATTTGCGATTCCCAAACGATGAAGGGAACTGGATGCTCTGGGGCGATGCTTCCGGCAAATTTCGGATCGAAGCCAGATTTATTAGCCGCGATGCGACTCACGTTACGCTTCGCAAAATTGACGGAACAAATGTACGCGTACCCATTGAGCAGCTGAGCAAGCCACTGCAAACAGAGCTCGCCAAGCGGGCGAACGCGGTGAAGAAACTGCGCGACGAAGCGCCTATCCGAGTCGGCGACAAAATCGAAGTGAAGCACTTTTGGACGTGGTATCCTGCTGAGGTTATTAGCATCTTGCCCACCGGCGCTCTGGTGTCTTATGAAGACGGTTCAAATTTAATTGAGCGCGAGTTCAAGCATACGGAGATGCGGTATCCCAATGGCGAAGGACCGTGGCGCGAGTGGAGCGACAGTACTGGCAAACATAAAGTATTCGCGCGATATATCACTCATGACGATACTCATGTCGAATTGCTCAAGGAAGACAAGTCCGTCGTCCGCTTGGAACGCTCAAAGCTAGCGGCCAAAATTCAATCGGAATTGAACTCGGCGACGCTCTTTACGCGCAGGCCGCCCGAGGTAGAGTTTGAGCTGGCTGGTAATGAAGGAAAGGCGACCAGCACTTGGATGAACTTTGGCAAAGGTGCGCCGAACTTCACCCCCAATCTAATTAGCGCCGGCACTGCACAATTGCCCCAGTTCAGTGAAGGCGGGTTCGAGTTTCAGATCGGCATGGCGTCGAAAATCAGCTTGGTCGAACCGATCGGAGGTGACCAACAATTGCTAGCGATCGGTGTACATGAACCCGGCTCCAAGGGGACCACTCCTACCACACTCTATTGGGCTAGCATCAAGGCAGGTAAGGCGACGCTTGGCCCCCAATTTCTCGCTGATGAAATCCTACTTGCTTATTCAGCGGCGCAACAAAGGTTGATTACGGCCGAGGTGCGTGGCACTTGGAGTACACCCGTACGGTTTTGCAGCTATCGGTTAGCGCCGGGAGACAAAACTGCAATTGCAGAACTGAAGTGGTCTGTGCCGAAAACTTCTTTCGCGACTGCCTCTACCACCTCTAAGGTCGCATTCTTGGACGATAACCGATTGTTGATCAGCTACGGCGGCGCCGTGGGGCTATGGAATCTGAACGCTCGGCGCATGGAGTACGTAGTTCCCTCTTCAAACAACACTATGCACCTGAGTCCCAACGAAAAGTTTTTTACAACGGATCAGTTTAGTCGAGCCGTCATCGTTGAAACTGCAACCGGTAAACCAGTAGCCATGCACCGCGGTGGCGACGATCTCTCATTCTCTCGCGATGGAAAATACCTCATTTCCGTTTCACATTCTGGGCTCTACGCCGAGAGTTTGACGTCAGAAGGTGAGTCGCTGTTCTTGGGGAGCCTGCCGAGGAGTTCTCAGAACCAGGCCAGCGAATTTTCGCTCATGTCCAACCAGGCATGGATAAGCAACGGTTCGGGGCTTTGGCATCTACCTCGACAAATTCTTGCCTGGACTTACACTGCCGCATCGACGGAACTTTCGCTGGCCTACACTTCAGCTATTTCGGATAAATTGCTGGCTGTTGGCACTCGAGGTACCAAAGAGAATGCATCTATCTTATTGGGCGTCGCAAAAATTCCACATTCGGCACCTCTCAGTGCCATCGAAACGGTCAAGGACGACGAATTGTATGTCTTGAAGCGGGGCGCGAAGGTACGCATCGATTCCTCAGTTCAAGATCTAAGATTGGTTGACGGCATCCGTCGTGCCGCAAGTGAAGCTGGATGGGAATTCGAGGATTCAAGCGACCTCGTGATCACCGCTTCAGCCAAGCTCGGAGATCCGGTGACAAACACCTATGAAAGATCTCGATTTGGATTTGGTCAAGGCAACAGTGATTACCAAGAATCCATCACCGTCCAGCCGTGGACTCAATACGTGTTGGTAAGCCAAGGTGTACGGCAACTGTGGTCAGATTACCGCGGCGGAATTCCCGGGATGGTCATGTTGCAGGAGAACGAATCGCTTCAAACAGAATTGAATAAAGCGTCGCAACCACGTTATGACCTGTTTGAAACACTTAAGTTTCCCGCAAGAGTGATTGCACCGAAATACCAAAGCGGACTGGGCACTTCGCGGATCACTCCCAACGGCTTGGTTGACGAACTCGTAGACTAGTTGCCTGAGAACACGGCTGCGGGCGCATTACTGCGTGACGCGACACTCACACCTGCGTTTGCGACTGTTGTTGCAATTCCTTGCGGCGGCCAAAGTACGTTTCACTGATGGCTGCACCTAGATTATTCAAATCAACCTGCAGATCGTCGATGAATTCATGCAAGCCACCATCGATGATCGAACGGTGATTGGCGGCGGAGAGCTTGTCCAAGACAGCTTGTGCCTGCCTGAGGGCTAGGTTTTCCGTGGGATCTTTTGGTCCACCCACTCTGGTCAATGAGCCGGTTGCTGTGCGTACACAATAATGAACGGAACGCGGAAAACGTGTGTCTAAAACGAGGAAATCAATGATCCGCTCGATGGTGAGGGTATGAAAGCGTTTGCGAAACATTTCAAAGCCACTGACGCTGCGGAGCACCGACGACCACAGCAAATCGTCGACCGTGGTGCCGACCGACGACAAACTAGGCAACAACATAAAGTATTTGACGTCCAGTATGCGGCTCGTCTTATCAGCCCGCTCGGAGAAACGGCCGATATTGGCAAAGTACCAGCCCTTATCGCGCGACATGGTGCTATCAAAAATCCCGCTGAACAAGTGGCACTGTTTTTTGATTTCCGTGTAGAGTTCCGCGTTGGCTGACTGGATTCCTCGTCCTGCCGCGCGGCGGAGCGACAAATAGAACTCATTGAGTGTTTCCCACGCCTCCGAGGAGATGGCCTCGCGCACCGTACGGGCGTTTTCACGAGCCGCGTTGAGGCTAGATAATATTGAACTGGAATACTCGGTATCGAAGGTCAGAAATCGGCGCACGTCTGCCGAGGTGTACTCCGCATATCTCTCTTTAAAAAGATCATCATCCCCCGTAGCCAGCACGAGCGGTTCCCATTGCTGATCCACGTTATGATCGAGCGAAGTGTTTAACGCAACATCCACAAAGCGAGCAATGTTCTCGGCACGTTCGATATAGCGTGCCATCCAATAGATCGAACTGGCTACTCGACTAAGCATCCTTCAATTCCTAATACAAATGATTAAACACTAGTCACAGCGTAAACTGTGCGCAGACGGCAGCGAGCGGACTTGCTCAATTAAATAATGCTTTCGGAGTCGCCGGCAGATTCGGCTCCGCCTGCAATGACCCAAGTATCTTTACTGCCACCCCCTTGGGATGAATTGACGACCAATGAACCTTTCTTAAGTGCCACGCGTGTCAAACCACCCGGTAAGACCCAAGTCGATTTGCCGCAGAGGATGTAGGGGCGAAGATCGACGTGGCGGCCTTCGAAATGGTCGCCCACGATAGTTGGCACGCGCGACAATGCCAGTGTGGGTTGGGCGATATAATTGCGCGGATCCGCCTCAATGAGCTTGGCAAACTCTTGCTGTTGCTGCACAGTCGAATGTGGGCCAATCAGCATCCCGTAGCCCCCGGCCTCGTTGGCTGCCTTCACGACCAATTCGTGCAAATGGGCTAAGACATACTTACGATCCTCGTCGCGTTGGCAGATATACGTAGGAACGTTAGGCAAGACAGCTTGTTCCCCCAAGTAATAACGAATCATCTCCGGGACGTAGGCA
>JBBQRC010000616.1:0-3990 GCA_038215215.1 Pirellulales bacterium | reverse complement strand
CACTGAGCTGCTCAGCTTCTTTAGGAGGCATGGCAGACCATTCGTCATGATTTCGAGCCGCCGCCAGGTAAACTGGACTGCGTTTGGGCTCTCCATTAACGATACCTGTCTGCCCGCTATCGCCACCTTTAAGCATGCCCTCCGCAGAACGTAGAACAAGTCCACCCTCCAATTCCGCTGCGTTGACGCCATGGCAAGCCCAACATCTTTGCCGCAACAGTGGGGCAATTCTGCGAACAAACAACTGTTCGTTGGCATTTTGGCTTCGATCGGGTTCGTCAGCGAACGCCATGCAGGCCGCCAGCATTAAGCTCAGCCTGCCTAGTCCACTCGCGATCGCCTTGATCATCATCGTACCTGCATCATTTGAAGTTTCACGCACGCCAGCGTGGAACAAACCACCATACGGGAACTGGCGACAATTTCGCCTCTGTCGCCGAGTTGCCCTTATTTCGCTCATCCCCAATTATATCAAATGCGGTCGGCATTGAAGAAGGATCTAAAATCCCGCACGATTTTGAGAAATCGTTGTTGCGATCAATGAATGAATGTAAGAAAATGAGCAGTTCCCCACCTTAAGACGGAACTCGCGACACGCTCCCTTCCGACGTCGATTGTCGTTCCCGATCCCGCCATCAAACAACCGAGTAAGTTTATGTCCCCATCGATTTCGCGTCGCAGCGTTCTACGCGGAACCGGCGTAGCACTCTCCTTGCCGTTTCTCGAAGCCATGCTCCCAGCGCGGTTACTAGCTGCGTCCGCTGTCAAACCGCCGGTGCGATTGGCCTTCTTTTATATTCCTAACGGCGTCAATATGGCCAATTGGCGGCCGGAAAAATTGGAGCCCGGCCAGTCTGCCCCGCTCGGCCAATTGCCCGCCACCCTCCAGCCGCTCGAAGCCGTGAAAGATCGTGTGTTGGTACTCAGCGATTTGGCTGCCGCACATTGCGATGGCAAATCTGCGGCCCACGAACCTGCGGGGGGTGGCTTCCTCGTGGGCAAGAAATGCAAACACTCCGAAGAGCCCGAGGTGGGGGGCATGTCGGTCGACCAACTTATGGCCAGTCAGGTGGGGCATAAGACCTCCGTCGATTCCTTGGCACTCGGAATCGATCCAGGTCATCGTGGCGATCATGGTTACAGTGGCACTTACATGTCCCACATTTCGTGGCGCGACAAGACGACACCACTGGCGCTGGAGCTTAATCCGCAACAGCTATACCGTCGCTTGTTTCGCGGTGCAGCTCCGCAGCGGCCGAATTGGAGCGAAGCCGCCGAGGAAGTGACTGCTCCGAGCGATTCGGTCGAAGCTAGCGTGCTCGATTTGGTTCGCGACGAGGCCAAAGCACTTCAGCAGACACTGGGCTTCAACGATCGCCGCAAAATGGAACAGTATCTCGATGGCCTTCGCAGCATCGAGAAACGTGTCGCCATGGCCAGCCAAGATCGGCATTCGCATCATCAAGAGGCGTTCACACAAGATCCGCTCGCACACCCTGGCGACCCGGAAATCAGCCAACTGATTATGCCCGAAGGCAATGGGATTCCCTCGCTCTATGCGGACCACGTGAACCTCATGTTGGATATCCTCACACTCGCCTTTCAGACCGACACCACCCGTGTCGCTAGCTTCATGTTCTCCTACGAGAAATCGGGCCGAGCTTATCCCGAGATCGAAGCGCCCGGTTCCCATCACTCGACCTCGCATCATCAGAACGAACAGAAGAATCTGGATCAACTGACGCGCATCAACACGCACCACATGCAATTGTTCTCGAGAATGCTTCAGCGGATGGCGGCCATTGATGAAGGCGGAAGTAGTTTGCTGGACAATGTGCTGATTTGTTATGGCGGTGGCATTAGCGATGGCAACAAGCATAATCACGATGATTTACCAATTCTTCTGGCGGGTGGGGGCGGTGGGACCCTCACCGGTGGTCGCCATTTGTCTTACGCTCAGAAAACTCCCATCTGCAACCTCTATGTTGACATGTTGGCGCGGGCGGGAATCGATGTCGGTTCGTTTGGCGATAGCACCGGTCGGTTGGGTAATCTGGACATATGATGTACTGGTTCCGGAATCGCATATGCCTAAACGCGTTACCGTGCGCGATGCTGGGGAGTCTGCTATTGCTCATTGCTCACGCTGAAGTCGCGCGGGCACAACCCTCCAAACAAGACGATCCGTTGTCCTGGGATCGCAATATTCGCGGCCTCGTCGATCGCTACTGCACGCGTTGCCACAACGATAATAAGGCCAACGGTGATGTGAATTTGGCACAAGACGTTGATCCGCGGCGAATCGTCGAACATCGTGACGTTTGGCAAGTTGCCTTGAGCCAGATCGAAAATTCTGCCATGCCTCCTGAGGACGCCAAGCAGCCTGCGGATGAGCAGCGGACTCAATTGATTCAGTTTTTGAAGGCAACTCTCGACGATCTGAATTGCGCAAGCCAAGATGATCCTGGCAAACCCATCTTGCGCCGCCTAAATCGAGTCGAATATGACTTGGCGATTAAAGACTTGATCGGCTTGGATTTGGAACTGGCCCGGGGATTTGCCCCGGACGCCACCGGGCATGGCTTTGACAACCTCGGCGAAGTTCTGAGTCTGTCGCCAGCCCAAGTCGAACAGTATCACGATGCGGCCAAAGCGATCGTGGCCGCCGTTATCGAACGCCGACAATCTGAACCAGAGGTGTTCGAACACCTCTTCGGACCGCTTCCCCCCGAGGAGGGTGACGCGACTGATCCCAACGAGCAAGCTGTGGTAAGCGAACAAGTCGATTTTTCTGCGTCGGCGGAGGCTGCAGCTGCCGCCATCGAGCGTTTGGCAACAAGGGCGTTTAGGCGTCCCGTTGCACCGGAGTTTCTAGATCGCTTGCTAAAAATCTATCATCAGTCACGCTCGAAGTCTGAGTCGCACGTGCAAGCGCTCGGCCACTTGGTGACCGCCGTGCTGATGTCCCCTCAGTTCTTGATGCGGATTGAGCACGATCGGCCAGGTGCGACACAGCCCTACTTGGTGGATGATTACGAATTGGCAACCCGCCTAAGTTTCTTTTTGTGGTCGCGACCTCCTGAGTCCAGCCTTATGCAATTGGCGCGCGACGGAGAGTTGAACAAGTCCGAGGTGCTGGAGAGCACTACCCGCAGAATGTTGCAGGACAAACGCAGCGGAGCCTTGGTCGAGCATTTCTTTGGTCAGTGGCTGTCGCTGAGGGAGATAACCACGCATCAACCAGACAAGCAGGTGTTTCCGGAATTCGACGCGGCGCTGCGGACTGCCATCGCCGCCGAAGTGCAGTTGACATTGGCCGAAGTAGTGCAACAAGACCGTCCAATTACCGATTTGATCGATGCCAATTACACCTATCTCAACGAAAGACTTGCCCGGCACTACGGTTTGGAGAAAACCAGCGATGGTGCAGTTACGGGAGATGTCATGCGCCGCATCACACTGGAGGATCGACGACGCGGCGGCCTGCTCACCACAGCCGCGTTACTGATGTTGCAAGCCGACCCTGCACGTACCAATGTTCCCCGACGCGGAAACTTTATTGCCGCTCGGATTTTGGGCACACCCGCTCCACCGCCGCCACCCGGTGTCCCGCCGCTGGACGAAGTTGCCTCGGACGGAAAAGCGAAATCGCTACGTGAGTTGTTGGAGCTGCATCGCAGTCAGCCTCAATGCGCTAATTGCCACGCCAAAATGGATCCCTTGGGATTTGCTTTCGAGAATTACGACGCCATCGGCCGTTGGCGCACGGAAGATGGCGGCTTCCCGATCGATGCCTCAGGCATGCTCGTTTCAGGGCAATTGTTCGCGGGTCCCGTCGAGCTCAAAGATCTTTTGCTCGAGCAGAAGGAAATTTTCGCTCGGGAGCTGATAAAAAATTTGCTTGTCTACAGCCTGGGGCGCGGTTTGCAACGTAGTGATGAGTGCGTCGTTCGCGAAACGTTAGAAATCGCCAAAAAAAACGATTACCGC
>JBBQRC010000615.1:0-3990 GCA_038215215.1 Pirellulales bacterium | reverse complement strand
GGAAGAGTATTTTCCGAGTCCCCTCTCCCATGTACTCAGGGGAGAGGGTTAGGGTGAGGGGTCCATTTCCGTCCGGATTTGGCCTGCTCACACCTACCCTATCCAGACGATTCCTCAGCGGAGAGTTCCCACATGTGGCTACGCTTGATCCTGTGCGTTGTCTCGCTTCTCGGCAATATTGGCCAAGCGCAAGAAAGTCGTGATTCCGGGGAGGTGACCGGCGCGATGAAGCGCGCCGCTACCTACTACCGCGAACGTGTCGCCAGTCACGGCGGCTACGTCTATCACTATTCGCTCGATCTGAAACGTCGCTGGGGCGAAGGCGAAGCCACACTGGATCAAATTTGGGTGCAGCCGCCAGGGACACCTACCGTGGGCTTGGCCTATATCCGTGCTTTTCGAGCCACTGGAGATGGCTACTATCGAGACGCGGTTGAGGAAGTTGCCAACGCACTGATCTACGGGCAACTCAAGTCGGGTGGCTGGTCCAACTGCATCGATTTCGATCCGCGCGGAGAGCGAATTGCCCAGTATCGTCACGGAGGAGGCGGAGGCAAAAACAACTCGTCACTCGATGACGGACAATCGCAGACCGCTATCCGTTTTATGATTCAGGCCGATCAGGTCTTCGAGTTTCAGCAGGCCGCCATTCACGCGTCCGCCATCACCGCGCTGGATGCGCTCTTGGCCGCGCAGTTCGCAAATGGTGGATTTCCGCAAGTGTGGACGGGTTCTGTAGAAGGACAGGCCGTCGTCCCAGCTAACTTCCCCAACTACGACTACCGGACGCAAGGTCGAATCAAGAATTACTGGGACATGCCGACCCTCAATGACAACGTCTGCGTTCACGTGGCGCATGCCTTAATGGAAGCACACCAAGTTTATGGGGAAGCACGCTATTTAGTCGCATTAAAAAAACTGGGGGACTTTTTGATCCTAGCCCAAATGCCCGAACCGCAACCTGCTTGGGCACAGCAGTATAACCACGCCATGCAACCCATCTGGGCGCGGCGTTTCGAACCGCCGGGCATCAGCGGCCATGAATCGCAGAGTATCGTCGAGTTGCTCATTGAAATTGCCGCTTACGTGCAGGACAAAAAGTACCTTGACCCGCTCCCGAGCGCCATCGCATACCTCCGCCGCAGCACCTTGCCGGACGGGCAGATCGCACGGTACTACGAACTGCAGACGAATCGACCACTGTACATGCAGCGCGAAGGTGAGACTTACTCGTTGACCTACGATGACAAAAACCTGCCAGCTCACTACTCGTGGAAGACCCGTTCGCTGGTCGACAAACTGCAGGCAAGGCTCGCTGCCGCACAGCAGGATAAATCGCCTGCGACGCAGCCATCCTTTCAAAATTTGACTATGAAGGCGCGGCGAATTGTGCAGGAGCTAGATTCACAAGGGCGGTGGATCACCACCGCAGACGGTAGTCGTTTAGTAGGCCAAGCCAAATTGGCCGCCAATGAACAGTACCTGTCGTCAGCCGCCTTTAGCGAGAACCTGACAACCCTAAGTGACTATTTGATGGCCAGCCAGCGCCAGGACTAATAGCCCGATCCTGGAACCCAATCGTAGAGCACTTCGCCAAGCTGAAGGAAAAAGGCAAAGCATCAATATCGGCCGAGTTGACTGACATCTTCGAGCGGCTTGGCAGTTCCGCGTCCCTTTGGCAAGCTCGCTTGCAGAAGCTCCGTGGCGGTCGAGGTCTTGGCCGTTTTCTTTCGACCAGTCGTGAGCGACTGCGCGAGGTCGCAGCGAAGCTTGGCGTCCATCACCTCGCCAACCTCGATGGTTGCCCGGCATAGAACTGGGGAAGTCGTAGCCCGAGAGCTTTTCAAAGTCCCCGTTGTTTGCAAGTTTACCGCGACAACGTTCGTGCTACGCACTCAATGCACTCGCTCGCGGGTCTTTTAGTTCTCCACCCGCCAATTCTCAAGTAGGCAACGAGATTTGCGGCAATCTAGCTAAATCGGACGAGATCAATCGTTTCTTTTGCCGAACATTCCCAAGGCCGGCACCGGCCGCCTGACGCCGACGAGTTGCGTAGCCTGTCCTTTCTGCCCGGAAGAACTCGACAATCATGCCGCCAATGCTCTGCTCGCTGTGCTCATACAGACTCATTGCGCTTTGCAAGGTGCGTAGTTGAATCACTTAAATGAGCAGGTTGCATTTATAACGGACGGTACGATGTAATTTAAACTCATCGAATGATTGGCTTGAGCCCCAGCTGCAATTTTTGTTAGCAGCGAAATCGGCGTGACAGCTCTTCGATTTGCTGCTGGTGCCGAGCATAGTCGACAGACCCTGTAGCCGAATAGTTCAAGTTCTTGAATAGCCCCGTTAGTGTCGTAAAGTACTCTTGAACCGCTTCCTTGTCCTCAAAGCGATAATCTGTTAAGAGCAATTGTCGGCATAGAAGCAAACTTGCTTTTTGGCGTTCCAGGGACGCCGATACATCGACCGGATCATAAGCATCCTGTTGCAGGTATATCATGTCAAAGAATAGAGCTTTCTGGAAGGTAATGAAGTCCTCGATCGTGACACCTTCTTCGCCAGTGACTTGCATCATTTGGTAAATACTATCGCCATCCCGCAGCAGTCTCTGCATAGCGTCTACGGTTGCACTCCAGTGCGAGTCGACCTGCTCGTCGAAGTAGCTTTGCAGCTGTTCGCGGTAGCGGGACCAGGAGATCAACGGATCGATGGCTGGGTAGAATCGCTTGTAGGCCCGATCGTAGGATAGTCCCAAAAAGCACTTGACAGTGCTCAAGGTGGATTGCGTAACGGGCTCTTCGAAGTTTCCACCGGCGGGAGAGACCGAACCGATTAAGGTCAAACTGCCGGTCGAATCGTCGTGCAATCGTAACACACCGGCGCGTTCATACAGTCCTTTGATGGCGGAATCCAAGTATGCTGGAAAGGCCTCCTCACCGGGGATTTCCTCGAGCCTGCCTGAAGTTTCACGCATAGCCTGGGCCCAACGCGATGTCGAATCAGCAAGGAGCAACACGTCCAGCCCCATCTGCCGGTAGTATTCGCCCAACGTGATCCCGGTGTAGATTGACGCCTCTCGCGCGGCAACCGGCATCGAAGATGTATTGCAGATGATGATAGTTCGATCCATCAGGCGACCGCCAGTTCGCGGGTCGGGCATCTCGGCAAAGTCATGGATCGTCTCCACGACTTCACCGGCTCGCTCGCCGCAGGCGACCACAATCACAATATCAACCGTGCAGTACCTAGCGATAAGTCCCTGTAACACCGTCTTCCCGGCCCCAAACGGCCCGGGGATGCAGGCCGTACCGCCGCGGGCCACAGGGAAGAAGGTATCGATCGTGCGCGTCGTGGTTATCAATGGCTCGTTGGGAAACATGCGTTCGACTATGCGTTGGCGTTGCATGAAGGCGGAAACCGGACGACGGACGGGCCACGGCTGCACCATCGTCACTGCCCGTGTCCTTCCCAAATTGTCACGCAGCGTCGCGATGACGGTATCGACGCTATACGGCCCGGCTTGAATCGTCTCGACTTGCATGGCGGTTGGCAAGTTAAAGGGGGCCATGATCTTGTGCTTGACATTCTTTTCCTGAACAAAACCCAGAGGTTGGCCAGCAGCCACCCAATCACCTGTCTTCCGTAAAGGGATGAAATTCCATTTCTGGTCGATGTTTAGCGGGTAGACATCACGCCCCCGTTTAAGAAAGAATCCGTCCTGTTCAGCTAGTTCGCTGAGCGGATTCTGCAAGCCATCGTAGATAACTCCGAGCATGCCGGGTCCCAGTTCGACCGACAACATTCTGCCTGTTAGCTCGACCAAGTCGCCGCATCGAACACCGTGTGTTTCCTCGAACACTTGTAAATCGGCTCTTTGGCCAAAAATCCGCAGCACTTCCGACTTCAAACGCGCGTGGCCTACAACGACGTAGGCGACTTCATTCTTCATTAGTTGGCCGTTAACGAGCTCTACGCGCACGATGTTTC
>JBBQRC010000614.1:0-3995 GCA_038215215.1 Pirellulales bacterium | reverse complement strand
GTTGAGCGGCTCGAGGTCCGGTGCGCGATGCGCCTGCAGCCCCAGCCGACTGATAATGAGTTCGTCGAGCCCATTGGATACCAAACTTAATGGCACCTCGTAGACCGAGAAATCTTTGTCGCGTTCCTCAATGACAGCTTGAGGTTGAAGATTACAAAACAGAGCAATCTTGTCCCGCTCTTCGCGCGAGATTGGTTGTTCGCAACGACAGATCAAAATGTCAGGTTGAATGCCGATTTGCCGCAACTGGCCAACTGAATGCTGGGTCGGCTTGGTTTTCAATTCGCCGGCGGCCTTCAAATACGGGACCAACGTTAAGTGAATAAAGAGACAATTTTCTTTGCCGGCCGTTAGCGGATATTGTCGGATCGCCTCCAAAAACGGCAGGCTCTCGATATCACCTACCGTCCCTCCAATTTCCGTGATGACTACGTCGACGTCCCCTTCGCCAACTTTGCGAATGACGCTTTTGATTTCATCGGTGATGTGCGGGATCACTTGCACTGTTTTGCCAAGAAACTGACCTTTGCGTTCCTTCTCGATCACCGACAGATAAATTTGCCCGGTCGTGTAGTTCGAGCTGCGTGACAGAGGGGCGTTGGTAAAACGCTCGTAGTGACCCAGATCGAGATCCGTTTCGCTACCGTCGTCAAGCACGTAGACCTCGCCGTGCTGATAGGGGCTCATCGTCCCCGGATCGACGTTGATGTACGGGTCAAGCTTTTGCATCCGCACGCGCAGCCCGCGCGCCTCCAGGAGCATCCCGATAGAGGCACTCGTAAGCCCTTTTCCGATGGAACTAACGACGCCGCCAGTAACAAAAATATGCTTTGTCATCATGGAATTCGTGGTAAAGGGCGCGGTGCAAACCGTATCGCCAAATCTTAACACTCGGTCCCCATTTCGCAAACCCGTCACTGCGTTCTCCGGGTCTCGACCCTCTGCACACTTTAAAATCGCTCCACTTCGGTTAACATGCTTCGTTTCCGCACACCCATTTTCAATGAATCTGACGTTAGGAAACTAACATGCAACTGGCAAAGCTGCTGAATGACCAAGATCAAATTGTTGTCGGCCGCGTGGAAGACGATCGGATTGCGATACTGGATTTGAACGGTCACGGGTTCAGTAGTCTGGCAACCTTGCTCGCCGCCGAAGATCTTCCCGCGGTCGTGCAATCGTTAGCCCGGACCGGCGAGAGCATCGCAGTGGAATCGGCCAAGTTGTTGCCACCAATCGATAATCAAGAGGTCTGGGCCGCTGGTGTCACGTACAAACGAAGTCAAACTGCGCGGATGGAAGAATCCGAGACCGCTGCGTCCTGCTACGATCGAGTCTATGCTTCCCCCCGACCTGAGATCTTTTTCAAAGCCACTCCGCATCGCGTGCGCGGCACAAAGGATCAACTTCGCATCCGCACCGATGCCACCTGGAATGTGCCGGAGCCCGAGTTGGCGTTGGTCATCTCACCGGCCATGCGCATCGTTGGCTTTACCATTGGCAACGACATGAGTTCACGCGACATCGAGGGTGACAATCCGTTGTATCTGCCGCAAGCCAAAGTTTACGACCAATGTTGCGGCTTGGGACCGTGGATCACGCTCAGCGACGCTATGCCAGCCCGCGATAAAATTGAAATTTCCTTACAAATCACCCGCGGTGGCCAATGTGTCTTCGAGCAAGCGACTAACGTCGCACAGATGGCCCGCACTTTCGAAAGTCTAGTCGAGTGGCTCGGACGCGATAACAGCTTCCCAGGTGGCGTTTTCCTGTTAACCGGCACAGGGATTGTTCCCAATAGCGATTTCACCCTGGCCGTGGCAGATCAAGTTGACATTCAAATCAGTGGTATCGGTAGGCTTACGAATACGATCGTACAAGGCTAATGTAGCGGTTGTAACGAGTTTGCTTGCTCCAAAATTTCCCATCTTTGGCTTTCGGTACTACTTCTAATCACCGGAACTTAGTAGCTACTAGACTAAAGTTATGCTCAAAACTTTTTTGCCTTAGTCTATTGATTACTGTGACTTGCTATGAAAATCTGTTGCATTGGTGCCGGTTACGTTGGCGGGCCAACCATGGCCATGATTGCCAAACAGTGTCCAGACATCTCCGTGCATGTCGTTGACCTGAATGCCAAACGTATTGCGGCCTGGAATTCAGATGACCTGCCAGTTTACGAGCCTGGGCTGGATCAAGTAGTGCGGGAAGCACGTGGTCGCAATCTGACTTTTTCTACGCAAGTCGACGCGGCGATTGTGGAAGCCGACATGATCTTTATTTCCGTTAATACTCCCACCAAGACCTTTGGAATGGGGGCGGGACGGGCCGCTAATCTTGAATTCATCGAAAAATGTGCGCGGCAAATAGCCCGCGTTTCACATGGTCATAAAATAGTGGTTGAGAAAAGCACCTTACCCGTGCGAACCGCTGAGGCGCTCAAACGCATTCTTGGTTGTGCTGGAAATGGCGCGACCTTCGACGTACTCAGCAATCCCGAGTTTTTAGCAGAGGGGACAGCGGTTGAAGATTTGCTCAAGCCTGACCGTGTATTGATTGGCGGCGAGTCGGCGGCGGCCATCGAAAAACTGGTGAACGTCTATGCGCGATGGATTCCACGCGAGAAGATACTCACGACAAACTTGTGGAGCAGCGAACTATCGAAACTCACAGCGAACGCTTTTTTAGCTCAACGCGTATCGTCGATCAACGCGATCTCGGCGTTGTGTGAAGCCACGGGTGCTGATGTGGACGAGGTGGCCCGTGCAATTGGCACAGACTCGCGGATCGGACCCAAATTCCTCAAGGCCTCGATCGGTTTCGGTGGCAGCTGCTTCCAGAAAGACATCTTGAATTTGGTCTACCTGTGCGAGCATTTTGGACTACGTGAAGTAGCCGCGTATTGGGAACAAGTCGTGGTCATGAATGACTTTCAAAAGCGACGATTTGCGGAACGCATCGTCAAGACACTGTTCAACACCGTCTCGGACAAACACATTGCCATCTGGGGTTGGGCGTTTAAGAAGGATACGAACGATAGCCGCGAATCGGCTGCAATTCACGTATGTCGCGATCTCCTACGCGAGCGCGCGCGGCTGTACATCCATGATCCCCGCGTCGGTGAGGAACAGATCCGCGCAGACCTGGCCGAAGCTCTGGCGGATCACTCGGGCTACCTTCGCCCATCAGACAAGCAACTGATTGAAGAGCTTGTAACGGTCTCATCCGACTGCTACTTGGCCGCCGAAAACGCTCACGCGATCGCCGTGTTAACCGAGTGGGATGAATTCAAGACGCTTGATGCCCAGCGGGTGTTTGCGGGGATGAATCGTCCAGCCTTCGTATTCGACGGACGTAATATTCTTGATCGTCAAAAATACACCCAAATCGGCTTTGAGATCCACGCCATTGGCAAAAGTTAAGGATCGTTCTACTACGAACTGAGCGGAATGACGCTAGCCGCCGGCTGTTCTCGTCAGGCAATTCCGACTGAAAAAACGCGGAGCCGTTCAGTTAACATAGGTCCTGTGTGGCCCGGCTAGTCCGCGGTAGACTGGACCACAAAATTCTGGCAACTGACCACTGGTTGTGCAGGATATTTCGGCCATGTGGGGTATCGTAAACCAACTTGGCAGAGCAGAAACGCCGAGCCTTTGCCACTCCGCACGATTTTGCACTGTGTGCAGGAGGCACACAAACTACGGCGTATGTGCGGGGGTAAGGTTGGGCTATCGTCTCCGTCAGCGGCCGATGGTTCAGACGTCATCAAGTGACTCCCAACCGCACATGTCTTTCGCGCGGCGCCGCTGTTCGGTATGCTCATGCACTATCGATGTCCCATAACTATTCAGGCTCTGCGAGTTAACCAATGCGATTTGCCCTCTGCAATGAACTTATTCAAGACTGGCCCTGGGACCAAGCGTTGGCGCGCACACGCGAATGCGGATACTCAGGCGGGGAAAGCGCCCCGTTCACTATAGCTGCGAGTCCAGAGG
>JBBQRC010000613.1:0-3997 GCA_038215215.1 Pirellulales bacterium | reverse complement strand
AGGGGATGCAAGCGGCTGATGCCGAAGACGTTACTCAAGATATTCTGTTTGCTGTGGCCCGCGCCGCCGACCGTTTTGAGCCCGATGCCACGCGAGCTCGCTTTCGTACATGGTTGTGTCGCATCGCCCGCAATCTCATTGCCGATTTTTTTGCAGGTCGAGCCAAGCGACCGTTATCTCAAGCGCTCTCAGATAGCTGGTTGCAAGCCTTGTGTGAATCTTCGTCGGACGGTGACCAGTTTGATTCGGCCTTTGGTCTGGAGCACCGGCGAGCAGTATTTGAATTGGCGGCGCGGCACGTTCGTCAGCGCGTAAGCGAGGCCAGTTGGTTAGCCTTCTATCAAACGGCAGTCAAACATCAACCAGCGGAACAAGTTGCGACCCAATTGCAGCAGGCATTGGGGTCGGTTTACGTCGCGCGTTGTCGTGTACTGAAAATGTTACGCGCTGAAGTGCAAGCACTTGAGCAATTCGACGTGCAGCCGGAGAATAAGTCATGAGCCGCGGATTGCCAAGCAAATGTTTATCGAGCGAACAGTGGGAGGCATATCTGCATCCGCTGGCCGTTGAGAACGACCAGTGGCAAGAGCACTTAGAGCACTGCCCCGCTTGTCGTGAAACGCTGGATGGTCTGGCGGGTGACCCCACTTGGTGGCAAGAAGCCGAGCAGTGGTTGGGGCCGCAGTCAGAACCGCGACTGGAAGAATTTGTGACGCGGGTTACCGAATCGGTGTGTGCCATGTCGCTGGTAGGGGGCGACGATGACCAACACAATCCGCTTTGCGAATTCGAGATCAAGCAGTTGCAACATATGCTGGCGCCGGCCAGTCATCCCGAGTTGTTGGGCCGCATAGGTCGCTATGAACTTGAACAATTGGTTGGCCGCGGCGGCATGGGCCTGGTATTCCGAGCTCGGGACATCGAATTGCATCGCATAGTCGCTGTCAAGGTCTTGGCCGTGCATCTGATTCCCATAGCGGCGGCCCGCGAGCGCTTTATACGTGAAGCCCGCGCCAGCGCGGCACTGGTTCATCCCCATATTGTGCCCGTGTACGACGTCATCACGGACGAACCCATTCCTGCGTTGGTAATGCAGTTCGTAGCCGGTCCAACGTTGGAAGCTTGGCTGCGGACCCATGGCACGTTGGAATGGAAGCGCGTGCTACAAATCGCGATTCAGCTAGCCGATGCCTTAGCCGCCGCGCATGCCAGCGGACTGGTGCACCGCGACGTCAAGCCGGGCAACGTCTTGCTGGAGGCCGATGGCGCGCGAGCGCTGCTTAGCGATTTTGGACTGGTGCGAACCTTGGAGGAAGCCACGTTGACGCGGAGCGGCATGCTGGCTGGTACGCCGGATTACATGTCCCCGGAACAGGCCCGAGGTGAAGCCGTGTTGACCAGCAGCGATCTGTTTTCGCTGGGTTCGGTGCTGTACGCCATGCTCACGGGACATCCACCCTTTCGCGCCAACGAGCCGATGGCGGTAATGAATCGCATTTGTCACGAGCGACATCGCAGTTTGGTGTCAACTCATCCGGAAATTCCACTTGAGGTCAGCCGCATGGTGGACAAGCTACTCGCCAAAGAACCACGACGTAGGTTCCATTCCGCTGAAGAACTGCGCCAACACCTGCAGGAACTGGCCCAGGCTCCCTTGCGACTAAGACGTGCTGGCACCCAGTCCACAGCCACCCGCTGGTTAACAATGGTGGCTGGGGCCATGCTACTCGGCAGTGCACTTGCCCTGCTCATGCACAACTGGGACGGTAGCCGTCCTTTACCGGTGGATGATGTTCGCGGACAGTTCGAGGGGCGAAGGACACTTTCCGAACCGTCCGCGGCAACCAACGGCTTTGCTGACCTGCGCGCACTGGACGATAGCTTGAGTGCACTTGATATCCAAGTCGACAAACTGTGGGAGGAATTCGTCGCTCCCGATACGCGGCGTGACAGTCCAATCAGTTCACCAGCTCAAGCTGTAGATGGGCAAATGGACGATATCCAGTCTGCATTGACAGAGCTTGAAATGGAACTTGAATTGTCGCCTGTCCGTTGGGGTAACCAGACGAAACGGTGAAGAAATGGATAGGCTGCGAAAGAAACCACCCGTGCGACTTGCCCTGTTACTAGGGCCGAATTAGCTGGTGATTCTGCCCCTCACCACCAACCCCTCTCCCCTGAATACAGGGGCGAGGGGAGTGACTTTTCAGATTGCCCGTTAACAACTTATCTCTCTCTTATTAGGAACGCTCTCATGTCGCTTGCCACTCGCTTCAATCGGTCCGCATCCGTATCCGCAATTCTAGGCGCATTAGCGACGCTGGCTGCCTATCCCTTGTTAGTTGCTCAACAACCTCCCACGGACCCCAACTCCGCCGCCCCGAACGCAGCGGCCGGAGGGGGCTATCCTGGTGAAATGGGTGGCTATGGAGGCACAGGCGGCTATGACGGGGGAATGGGCGGCTATGGAGGCGAGTCTCTCCAATTCACGATTCTGGACGGCAAGAATGAGGTTGGAAATGAAGGGCTAAAAGTGCGTACTGCCAGCCGCGTCAAGCGATTTTCGTATCAGCTCGGCAGCTTGAAGCCGCAGGAACTGCAAGGATCGGGAAACGGCGGCAGTTATGCTGGTGGAGGCGGCATGGGAGGTACAGCCAATGGCAGTGCAGGTGGTTACGGAGGTGGTATGGACGGAAGCGGGTTTGGCGGTGATATGAGTGGAGGTATGAGTGGAGGTATGTACGGTGATATGAGTGGAGGTATGTACGGAGGCGGCGAAGTTGGTAGCGCGGGAATGATGGGGGGATCAAGCACCTCCAACGGCAGCCCGAGAACACGGATCATCTCGATTCACGCTTACATCCTAGAAGTAGACCAGGAAAACAATCGCACCAAGATAGAATTGCTTACGCAACCGCCAGCCAATGCTGCGCAGGCTCAAGCCTTCCCGGGTATGCCTGGTGGCAGCGGCGGCGCAGCTGGCATGCCGGGCGGGATGGGCTCAGGCGGGAGTATGATGGCCGCAGGCATGAGCGGGGCCATGAGTGGGGGCGGGGCTGGCATGGGCTACGTACCGCGACTTGTGCGATTAGCGACTTTGGTTGGCGAAGGCACGGGGACATCGGACAAGTTGAGTATGAGTCAAGCCGAATACATGATCGTCGCCAATACGATCATGCAAAAAATCTGGAAAGCCGATGCCGTAAAGCAACTCAATGCCGAGCAAGGTAACGCCGCCGAAACTGAGAGTTCTCTCAAGCAACTATTGACCGAGGAATACGACACCCAGTTGGCCCGGCAAGAAATCGAAATCGAATCGATCCAGCAGCGAATTACCAAGCTCAAAGATGAAATAACGCGTCGCCGCGCCGCCAAAGAGCGCGTCATCGACGTGCAACTCGGCCGCATCGTCTTAGAGGCCCAAGGTCTGTTGGGCAAATAAACGGCCACGTTCATGCGAGTTCGCTAACGAGCTGCGCGGTTTTTTGGACTTCTGCGACTTGTCGCAGCTTTCATCTTCAAGCGTGTGCAGCACCCGTGTGTGAACTTTGTTATACCCCAGAGGTTGTGTCCCAAAGCAAAAACAGCCAAGCGGTTCTGGAAATTGCGGTAAAGCCAAAGCGGTGATGAATCACCGCACTCCAAAAATTACAACCCTACGCGTCGCAGGACCGTCTCGAGCGTGGGGCGAAGTGCACCGGCACTGCTGCGGAGTCCTTGCATTTCTTTTGGCCAGAGATCGAGCTCAATCCGGTCGATGACACCCGCGCGACCGACCACCGTAGGTACCGACAAGGCTACATCGCGAATCCCAAAACAACCCGCTTGCACGGAGCTGACTGGAAGAATCTTGCGTGAGTCAAGAATCAGCGACTCGATCACGTCGCGAATGGCGATACCAACAGCGAAGCCAGCTCCACCCTTTTTACTAATGCACTCGGCGCCGGATCCCTTCGTACGCGTGAAAATCTGATTGGCGATGTTGTTGTTCCAGCCA
>JBBQRC010000612.1:0-4018 GCA_038215215.1 Pirellulales bacterium | reverse complement strand
ACTAAACAAAGTACGTAACGCTGCACTTGGTGTTGATGTGCTGCAAGCAATCTGACGAACAATTCAATGCGGTCCGATTCGCCGTTAGCAGCGAATTCAGTTAAGCCCGACGCCATTGACCAGCCTCCTTAGGCTTAAAGATAGCCATACGCGGCCCATTTGGACATGAAAACGGCAAAATGATTAAAATTAGGTCTAAACGAACCCCTAAGTCGCACCAGCGGCCATCGGTTTGCCCCTTGGGTCTTTGATTAACCCTGCGGAGCCCTGTTCGGACGCGGAAAAGCGAAAAAAAGATGTCAAAAACACATTTGAAATTCAACAACTTTAATGCGAGCCACACGTGCATTCGTTTTCCCGGCTCAACAAACCACCCCTAGTGGCCCAAGGGAAGAAATCATTTCACTGAAAATTGGAAAAACTTTGGCGCAGGCGACCCTGCAACGTGGCCTTTTAACCTCGTCGGTCATGTTGACGGCGCTGTTGATTTGGGAATTGGTAGTCCGAGTTTTCGACATCCACCCAATCGTGCTCCCCGCGCCTCTGCGGGTGCTCGAAGTTGCTTGGCAAGAGCAGGTCGCGCTCTTGCGCGGATTCGCGATTACCGGAGCGGCGGCCTGCAGCGCCCTCCTAGTCAGTATCGTCGTGGGTACAGCTGTGGCGATCCTCTTCAGTCAGTCCCCACTCATGCGGATCGCCTTTCAGCCCTATGTGATTTTTCTGCAAACGGTTCCGATTGTGGCCATCGCCCCGCTACTGATCACTTGGTTTGGCTACGGTTTTGGCACCATTGTGCTCGTATCAACCATCATCAGCTTGTTTCCAATCATTTCCAACGTCACCGCGGGCTTAATATCGGTAGACAGAAACCTGGTCGAATTGTTTCAATTGCAGGATGCGCGACGGCTGCAGACCTTGTTCAAACTTCGTATTCCGTATGCGGTGAGCCACTTGGTGCTGGGGATGCGGATAAGCGCTGGCCTGACGGTGATTGGAGCGATCATCGGCGAATTGTTCGTGGGTAGTGGGGCAAAATATGCTGGGCTTGGGAAACTCATGACCGGCTGGCAGAATTTGGCGAGGACCGATGCGCTCTTGGCGGTTGTCATGACCAGCACATTATTAGGCTTGGTGATGCTGGGGGCCGTCAATTTGACTAGTCGGCTGTTGCTGAGGCGTTGGACCGACGGCAGTGGCTTCGAGAAGAACGCAGGCTAAAGGAGATAGCGATCATCGATCATCGCATTTACGCGGAGGCGGCCTGGCGAATGCGGATGTAGCGAGCTAAGTCGGCCACAGTTTCGACGCTCAGGACATCATCATCGACACGAATACCGCACTCTTTTTCGATCTCAAACGTCAACTCAGCCATTCCTACGGAATCGACGCCCATCATCAAAAGGCTGTCGGAAAGAGTTGGCTGACCGCCAAACTTTTCTTGCAATTGATCGAGTAAATACTGTTCGAGAGAGTCCACTGGCGATGGTCCTGATATGTCTGAAAACTCGTGTTCGATTCCAATCTAGTGTTCCAACGTCGTCTTCGTAGCGGGGTATTGTAACGAATTTGGGCTGCCTGGGTGAGCTGACTTATCCACAATTGACTTTCCAATGCGTTGCACGAAGTACCACAACAGAATGACGACAAGTACGAGGGCCGCCAGTTCAATGTAGCTTTCTTGTTGCAAGCGGGCTCCGAGTTCTCGTACTGGTTCTTCGACATAACTTGTGCGTTCCTGCACCAAGACCCATAGGTCGCTGGCTCGATTGGCCAGTTTCGCCTCTTCGCTGCCGGTCGGCAAGCGCACCTGCTGAATAGCGGCAACCCAAGTTCCCGAAAAAATTTCGCCGCCAGTGATGATCGAGGCGGGATCGTGGTAACTGACCAGCCCTGAGGTTCGCAGCTCCGTTAGTTGGCGTGTATCGATTTGGGGTACACTTTCGACTTTTCGCGTGGATTGAAAGCGCGATTCCATGGACTCGAGGATAGGATGCTGTAGCAGCGTGCCTTGTTGTGCACCTTCGCGGCCATCGACGAGCACGGCGAACCGCGAGCGGCCCTGCTCGGGTGTCTGGCCCGATAGCAGATCAAAATCTCCCAGGTTAATTGTCAACACAAGTACTCCCAGCGGTTGCACTTGGGCGCGAGCCTCGTCATTTTCGGCCTCCCCATATTCTACCGGCCAGACTGGCGAGCTAACGGCTACCTTCCACTTCCCCGTCGAAGTACTGCGAAAGGTCGATGACAAATGCGTGTGCCGAGTGGGAGCGAACTCGCGCGAGGATTGACCGTGCGACTCATCCGCGTACCTACCGCTGAAGTAGGTGCGATAAGCAAAATTGCGGCCCACTGGGCTTTGCGTTAGTTCCTCTGGATCGCTTAAAGCAAGGGCTAAAATGGTCCCCCGTGCATCGGTCACGAATAAGCTATTGAAGGTGGCAGATTCGTTGCTGCTACCCATCGTTTGGGTCATCTCAGCGATACGCCGCGATAGGTAAGCTTCAAGTTCGTTTTGGGCCTGAAGTCCAACTAGTTGTTCGCGTTCTCCCGGCCGATCCTCGCCACCGGAAATAATCTCAAGCTGCGTCGCCGCGCCGGTTAAAACGTCCCTCATGCGTCGATCCAATTCACCGCGATCCGCCTCGATTTCGACCTCGCGAAAGAGGGCGGCAATTTCGCTCTCAAGGGTGCGGGCGGCGAACATCGCGGCAAATTGATTGCTCCGCAATGACCACTGGTGGACTGCGGCCAGCGAATTTTCCCGCGCAACTCCCATGCTCCGCGCTGAGAACATCAGCATCAACAAAGACAGCAGAATGGGACCGACGATCCCCAGGATGAGTAAGGGACGACGCAGGCGGGCCGCAGTGCGGCGATGCAGTGCTTCCAAGACCTGTTGCACGTTGCTGTAACGTTGCTCCGGACGCTTTGCCAAGCACAAATCGACGATTTGACACAACTGCTTATCCACCCCTCGACGACGATAATGCAATTGAGGTGGTGGGCTAAGCTGGATCGCATCGCGGTATCGCCGCAGCCGCTCCGGCAGCGAACTGGCCGTATCCAGTTGCTCAACGAATTCAGCAGAACGATAGGGAGGCGTGCCCACCAACATGGTGTAGAGGATTGCTCCCAGCGCGTAGACGTCCCATTTGGCATCCACCGAAGCGGTTAAGTCCGCTTGTTCTGGAGCCATGAAGAAAAGTGTCCCCAATGAAGGAGTTTGCTCATGCGACATGCGGCTTTGCCCAAAATCGGCCAATCGCGGTCGCCAGTCATGGTCGAGCAGCACATTGGCGGGCTTGAGATCGCAATGCAATACTCCTTTCCCATGTGCGAAATTTAGCCCCTCGGCAATTTCTCGGAAGAGTGCGACCGACTCAGCGATTCCCAGTGCACCGCGCGAGCGAATGAGATCTTCTATAGAGCCGTTTTCCAGATATTCCATGCAGTAATAAGGGGGTTCCGCTTCCCAGCTGACTCCCAACACTTGAACGATATGCCGCCCTGTGGACATGTTGACAAGATGCTTCACTTCGCGGCTCAACAGGGACCAGTTAACTCCGCCGCGATGCAAGTAGAATTTGATCGCCACCTGGCGCCCAGTGTTCAAGTCGCGCCCCAACCAGACTTGGCCAAAAGCCCCTTGTCCGAGTAACTTTTCAACGCGATAGCCTGGAATCTCCGCAGGTGGCAGGGTGACCTGCAGGCTCAACTGCTCCGCTTTCTGCAATTCGCCCAGCGATTGTTGTTGTGTAAAGTCGGAACTCATAGGTGCGAGGTTTCTATCGAAACTGGGTGTGCGCAGGCTCAATACTCAGGGAGAACGGCAGCCGAAAACGGTTGGTGGTTACTATGGCACCCGCCCCTTCTTTGCTCTTTTGTGGCAACACGGACAAGCGGCGGTTTGTCCGTATCTGCCGGGCACCTGAATGTCGTGGCAGGTTCATTAAGTTATACTGGGTCGCCTTCCGTTGGCAGCCACTGGGTATTCAGAATTGGCCATGCTTGCCTACTC
>JBBQRC010000611.1:0-4022 GCA_038215215.1 Pirellulales bacterium | reverse complement strand
GTGCTAGCGAATCGCATTTGGCATCACTTGATCGGTCGCGGTTTGGTGCGCACTGTCGATAACTTTGGCCGCACCGGTGAAGCTCCCTCTCACTCCGAATTGCTGGATCATCTGGCCAGCGAGCTGATTCGTTCTGGTTGGTCGATTAAAGCACTCGTACGGCAGATCGTACTGAGCAGAACCTTCCAGTTGAGCACTCAACAGCTCGCGTCCAATCAGGCAGTGGACCCAGAAAATCGACTGTTGTGGCGCGCCCATCGGAGGCGGCTGGACCCAGAAGTTTTCCGTGACGCGATGCTCATGGCGGCCGATGGATTGGATTTAGGTCGCATGGATTCAACGGTCTCTTATTTGGGTGACCAAGCCACAGCGGTGGGGCAGAATAAGGTTCGTCGCCGTACCGATTTCCCATGTCGTAGCGTCTATTTGCCAGTGATTCGCAATGACTTGCCGGAGCTGTTCGAGATTTTTGATTTTGCCAATCCACACGCGACCACCGGCATGCGACCCAACACGACGGTCCCTACACAGGGGCTGTTTATGTTAAACGATGAATTGGTGATGGACTCCGCCATGTCCACAGCGCGCCGAATTATGGAAAGTTCTGCGGCCGGGAACTCGATCACCCGCATTCAAGCGATGTTCGGTTTGATACTCTGCACCGAGCCTACCGCGGCTGAGCTGCAAATGGTCGAACAGTACTTGAGACAAGTAGTCACACAATCCAATTCGACCGACACCGCCGCAGCGGAGTTGCACGCATTGGCATTGGCCTGTCACGCCTTGTTTGCATCCAGTCGATTTCAGTTTCTGGAGTGATCAAAAATGTCCTGCTACCAATTCACTTCGCAGACGACCCGTCGCCGTATGTTATGGAACAGTGCTTGCGGATTCGGAGGACTGGCATTGTCGGGCTTGTTAGCTCAGACGGGCATGGCTGCACTTCCGCGACCAGACAGCCCACTATCGCCCAAGTCGCCTCACTTTCTGCCGCGCGCCAAACGCATCATCTTCTTGTTCATGTGGGGTGGTCCCAGTCATGTGGACCTGTTTGATCCCAAACCAATGCTGAACAAACTGGATGGCAAACCGTTATCTCCAGCTGCGGTTGGGAGCGAGCGAAAGCGACTTGGCGATCTGCTTGGTTCACCTTTTCAGTTCTCTCAACACGGTGAAAGCGGGGTGTGGATCAGCGAATTGTTTCCGCAGTTGGCAGGGCAGGCGGATCGCTTATGCGTCGTCCGTTCGATGCATACCGAGGGGACTGCACACGGCGAAGCGCTGCTCCGCTTGCACACTGGCCAGGCCAATTTGGTGCGACCCAGCGTCGGGGCTTGGGTGAGCTACGGTTTGGGTTGCGAGAGCGATAGTCTTCCCGCTTACATCACCATCTCCCCTCCGCGCGGACATGGTGGCGTGCAGAACTACGGTAGTGCGTTTTTGCCATCGATCCACCAAGGAACCGCCATCGGTTCGGCGGAGACACCCATTGCGAAGGCACGAGTTTCCCACGTTGGCAACAGTCGCTTAGACCCCTATCTGCAGCGACAGCAACTTGATCTTGTCCAGTCGCTCAACCAGACGCATCTACAGGCTGCCCAATCCGACCAGGGAATCGAAGGGCTGATTGCCAACTACGAATTGGCCTTTCGCATGCAGTCGACCATTCCTCAAGTCATGAATCTTGATGATGAGACACAGGAAACGTTGAATCTGTATGGCATCAATCAGGAGGCGACCAACAACTTCGGACGACAGTGTCTATTGGCAAGGAAATTCGCAGAGTCCGGCGTGCGATACATCCAAGTTTCGACCGACTACACCTGGGACCATCACAAGGGTTTGAAGTCTGGAATCGTCGGCGAAGCGGCGAAAGTAGATCGCCCTATCGCGGGTTTGCTGGCCGACCTGGCGCGACGCGGCTTACTCGACGATACCTTGGTGGTCTGGGGTGCTGAATTCGGCCGCACTCCGACGGTCGAAAATGGCGATGGCAGAAATCATCATCCGCAGGGATTTACGATGTGGTTAGCTGGCGGTGGGGTTCGCGGCGGGCTGACTTACGGCGCTACAGACGAATTTGGTTATCGTCCGATCGAGAATCCAGTGCACATGCATGACCTTCACGCTTCGCTGCTGTACGCTTTAGGCCTCGATCACAAACGCTTGACCTACAGTCATGCCGGTCGAGATTTTCGACTTACCGACGTTCACGGCAACGTTGTCTCGGCCCTTTGGTCCTAGGGGTTTACGGGCTGCGCCATGGGTGGCACAAAGAGCAACAATCCTGCCGATTGCAAACTGGGCTCGGTAGTTTTTAGCAACGACCAACTTTGATCTTGACCGCTCGGGCTACGCCGATGTGCCGAGACTGCCCAGGCACGACCAGCCAAATCGGTGCGAGTGGTCAAATCTGCCAGTCGAATGGCCACTTCGGCGGTCCAGCGGGCGGGCGCAGCCGTTTCGGGAACCGCCACGAACCATTTTGGATTGTAGCTGGTGAAACCGCATACCTGGTCATAAGTTTCACCGGCAGACGAAATGCCTAATTCGACCGCCGATGCGTAATCGCGATCGGTATCCAATAGTATTTGAACGTAATCGTCCAAGTGCAAATCGCTGTCATATTGGCGGACGCGTCGAACGCGCTGCGAGGCAGACGCGAGCGTTCGCGGACTATCCACCGCCAAATACAAGTATTGATCGTCGTAGGCCCAACGAAGTGTGGTGGCTTCCTGTGCTTGATTTTCGTCCCCAGTTGCGTCGATGGCGGTAAGTTGCATGGGCGGACATTCTGACCACAGCGGCTCATCGTGTACACCGTCGAGCCTTGGAGACTGCTTGGTAGCCCTGGCTAATGCCACCCAGCGAAGCTGATCAGCGCGACCAGCAGCCAAGACCAATTCTTGTTGCGCAACCTGTGGCCAGCCCGCTAAGGTGCGTAGATTTCTGACTTGTTCCAGCGCGGTCAGGGAGGCGGACACACCCGGTTGCGTCTCCGCTTTCGCGCGATTAATGGCCTGATACATCATCGACAACTCGGGCCAATCCATTAGGAATGGATCGGCCTTGGTGCAGTTATCCAGCGTTGTGAAGAAGTTGGTGTAGTTTGAGTTGGCGGGGCTGAGTGAGCTCACACCGCGAGCAACTCGCTCCGTGGCGGACGCCCGGCTGGCAGCGGAAGACTGTTGCGACTCAACTTCGTAACTGGCCGAAATAACGCCTGCTGCTCCGCCTTGACCAACTGTGCGCTGTGGATTGGCCGCCAAATTGGTAGCGCCATCACGCAGGGGGTTGGGCAGCGTGGACGCGCTGGCAGGCACAACAAATGAATCGAATGGTGAGCGCGGCGCACTATCCGCAGCCAGCAGCAATTTCGCATTATCCGGCTCCCCTTTTACAAGCGGCTGCACCGAAGCATCCGTGGCAACCTGAGCCCAGGCGCGCAATTCATCGCTGCAGCGGAGTTGCAAAACCTTTAACCTGGCTGAGGTGGCTGCATCGGTTTCGGACTGCAGTTGCGTCAATCGTTCGAGTGCAAATTGTCGCCGCGGCCATCGTGTTGGCGTTGAATTTAGGTCGGCCACTCGCGTGAGCATGTCCGCCAATTCACGCGATGGCAGCGTTTGCAAAACAAAGTCGAGCTGTGACTGCCAGTCGGTCAAAGGGATCTCAGTGGCTAAATTCGCAATAGAGTCCAGCGACATGGAACGATGCACGCGCCCCATAATCAACTGGTAATTGCCCAGATCGCGTTTGACAGTAACGCGCGAGGCTGAACTGGGGGCGATGCCACCCATTAGCGCGACATTGTTGGCCGCGGACGTTTGCGAATGCTGCAGTGTGCGCATGGCAATTTTCTGGGAAGCTGGCGGCGTCGCTGCTGGGGAAACCATTCCCAGCGGTTGCAGAATATCCCAAATCGACAAGCCTGGTTCGCGCAACAGTCGTGACACCTGCTCGGAATACTGCGACGATCTCGGATCCGTCACAGCCACCAGCTTATTGACTCGCCAGCCCGG
>JBBQRC010000610.1:0-4031 GCA_038215215.1 Pirellulales bacterium | reverse complement strand
TCAAGTTCGGGATCGAGTATCTCAAGTCCCTTGCGCATGAATGCGTCTAAGTCAAACTCGTTGTCTCGCTGCGTGGCCACAGAGACCATTTCCATGAAATTGAAAAAATCCTGATTACCTTCGCCGGCTCCAAAATAGACACCAACCCGAGAACGATCCTTGATCACATCGAGCAATCCTGAATCGGCCACCGCTTGCTTGGCAGCACCCGCAGCAAAGCGCGCATGGCGACCTCGCTTTTTCCACACTTCCGCGTCTTCACCACAATCAATAACGTCCCAATTGCGGATCTCAGCGGCGATTTTGGTGGGGTACTGCGACGCATCAAAAATTGAAATGTAGCTCACTCCACTGCGGCCGTTGATCAGGGCTTCCCAGACCGTGTCAACGTCGTTCCCCAGTGGATTGATCATGCCCATACCGGTAACGACCACTCGTCGTCGCATGCGATCTGCCTTCACTGAAATCTCGTCTTATGTCGTCGATGGTAGCCAAACGGCAGCGGCATCTGCGGAAACCGCTGCCACAGAATATAACCGAGACGATGAGGTATTGACGAGGTCGGTACCGCAATTGGAGGCTAGAGATTAAGATCGGCCAATTCGGCTGCCAACATGTGCGGCGGAATTTGAATCGGTTCACCGGTCTGCGTTACGCCAACTTCAAACATCTTCATGGCACGCAAGATTCGCAGCAGGTCGCAGGGGACAAAAAAGGGTTCCTTGCCAAAGCTTTCGTCCAAAATAGCAAACGTCAGCTCCAACTCTGCCAGCCGCTTTGGGCCGACGTCTACAGTGCCTTCGATGAAAGCCCCCTCCGGCTGACGACCAATCAGTTTAGCCGTCAATCGCAGTTGATCTCCAGGCTCCGCAATGGAAAAGAACTCGGCCTTCGTGACTTTAGCCAACACCACCCGTTGCTGAAACTGCTCAATCTCGCTGAGTAACAATCCACCCGTCTGGGCCATGCCTTCAATGATCAAGCTGTGCGGGTAGTGGGGTATCCCGGGTAGGTAATCGTCCAGCGGCTCCTCGCTAAGAGTAACGTTCTTGATCGAAACAGCTTCTACGCCAGAAACGAATTTTTCAAAGCGATCGATCCAAAACCAACGCATGCCAAAAACCTTCAGGGGCCAAATGCCGTTAGGGAACCGCAGTCCGCCATTCCTGCGACAAGCTGAGCCATTCAGATGCTCTCGCGTCAACGCGCTGCTCGCGCGCTGCATGCGGCAGCTCGCACCTGCCGCCAGTCAGTCTAAGACCACTTTCGGACGATCGACTACAGCTTGCCGGCTACATAGCGGCACAGGTCATCAACCGTCAGCAAATTCCCAAAATCTTGAACGCGCGGATTCTGCTCGAAATTCGAGAGGTTCGCCCAGGGCAGTCGCTTCTTCAGCTCGTTGATCCCTTCGCTGGTAACCTTGCCGTCCTTGACATAGCTGGCGTTGGTAAGAATGTCATCTGGGAACAATTCTTCTCTGGGAATACTGATTCCAAAGGCTTTTTCGAGCTTGAACACGATGTCCAGAAAATCGATCGATTCCGCTCCCAGATCGCCAACCATTGTTGCTTCCGGCGTGACTTCGTCGTCTTCGACCCCCAACGCATCCACTAACGCGGCTTGAACCTTTTGGAATATCTCGTCCGAAGTTGCCATTATTTTTCCTCTGAGAAAGTGAGTCTGGAGCAATGTGCTCGCAAACTGGCCAACGTTATACACTTACGATGTTCGCTTGAGCAGTTTAATTTGAAATTTTCGCTGCAAACCGCCATGTTGTACTAATCAAGGATCGACAAGGGAACCCTAAGCGATCGGATTAGTAGTCGGCGCTGCCAAAAGTCGTTCGGTAAGCTGTTTCATGAACTGGTTTGCATGCCGATCGACCGTGGAGGGTTCGCGGGTGTCGCTCATCATCTTGTGCCTGAGCACAAGTCGACCGGTTACCGCTATGGCCGCCTCCTTCCGCCCCGTGGCCTTAACGAGCGTGGTGTCTCCATCGCGTTTGATGATTTCAGCAGAGATGAGCAACACCTGACCTGGTTGCACAAAATCCGCAAACTTGATGCTTTTCGCCACCTCCAAGTAGACCAAACCCGATTGATAACCTTCGGATGCTCTGGCCAACAACATACTCGCTTGCGTTAAGGCCTCCAGCATCAACACGCCGGGCATCACTTTGAAGCGAGGGAAATGGTCGCGCAGGTAGTCTTCGTCCGCACGTAACCGTCTTCTTGCTTCAATCCGGACACCTGGCTCAAAAACAGTAATTTGGTCAAGCTGGCAGAACCGCATTGCTACCTCGATAGCGCCTACCGTTAATAGTCGAATGGGAATTTGCCAACCCCTACAAACTATTGATACGGCACTTTGGATGTAAATGTTGAGTTATTGTGTCTAACACCTGGCACCATTTGAATTTTCGGTGGACCAGGTGTCTATGGTAATCTGCAAGCACCTATGACAGCTTTAAAATAATCGCTCGACGTGGATTTGCTCAACCAGACATGCTCAGCCTTACAATGCCCGGAATTCGCTCAGTGCCCAAGCCCAGCCTTGAGCGGATGCCAAGTACCCCCTAAACGGCAGCTAAGGCAGGTTCGGTCGCATTGCGGGAGTTCAACATTTTTTACGCCGAATAAATCGCGTTGGAATAAATATCCCTTGCCCTGATTTCGACGCGAACAACGCGGAAATGACGCGCTTGGCGGTGATTTATATTGGCTTGGACCTACTTAATCGGCTAGAATTCCGCAGTACTAAGTGGAAATTCGGCTTTCGGTATGACTTCGCCATTCGTCGGTGATCCAAAGGATGCCAGCATGCAGGTTGTTTTCGGGAGATTGTGGCAGGGCTTTCTGCTCCTCGCATTTGCCTGTGCCGGTCTACATCTGGCCTACCTGCCAGTGGTTTTGGCCGATGCTGGAGCGGGACAGAATATTTCCGGTGACCTGCGGAAATCGGCGACCTGGGATTGGCCAGCGATTTCTGTCTTTGAGCAACAAGTGCTCAGCTATCTGGATCAATTGAACGCCACCGAAACGCAGCGGCGGGCGGTGCTCGCGACCTGGGATGCGACGCGCCAGCAGGCTCAGGGGCCGGCGCTACTCGATCGGTTGCTTACTCTCGGTGGGGTCGTTGAACCTCGCATTGCCAAGCTCAACGAACAGCTTTCTGATCCAACGGCTGCAACTGTCCATCCCCAGGAATTAGCTTGGCTCTCCAGTGATGTTCCCGGGTGGTTGCAGGATACGATTCGGTTGGCCTGCGGTCGGGCGCTGGCCCAACGTCGACTCTATGACGAAGCTTTGGAAATTCTCTCTGGGCTGCAAATTAACCAGGTTTGCGACCCTGCAAGTCTAATTTTTTATCGCGCCACCTGCGAGCACCATTTGCTCAAGCGGAAAGAATGTCTGGCCGACGCCAAACTGTTGCTCGAGCGTCAAGCTGAGATTCCTGTGCGATTCACGCAATTGGCACAACTGATGGCCGCCGATATCGAGCCGCTGAAATCTGATTCGCTAGATGAAGTGGCCCGATTGATGCGTGACGTCGAGCGACGTTTGGATCTAGGCCGAGCAGGCAAGCGGGTGCGCGACGAAGAAGAAGAGATTGTTAAAAAGCTCGATAAACTCATCGAAGATATCGAAAACCAAATGCAGGAAGCACAGCAACAGTCGCAGCAAAATGGTGGCCAAAGCAACCCGGCACAAAGCTCGCCCATGCAAGACAGTCAGATTGCAGGTGGCAGCGGTCCCGGCGACGTAGATCAGAAGGACGTGGGCAACCGTGCGGGCTGGGGTAATTTGCCGCCCGCCGAACGTCAGCAGGCCCTGCAACGCTTGACGGAAGAACTTCCTTCTCACTATCGGGAAGTCATTGAAGGCTACTTCCGCCAACTCGCCAAAGACCGCGGCCGCTAGCCTGCGGCACTCTTCCGAATTGATTGCGTTAAAGGCACTTAGGACGCGTTAGAAATGCGGCCTCGGGTGCCTTTTTTAGCAGCCAAAATCTTTAAAAGATGCTAGAAT
>JBBQRC010000609.1:0-4044 GCA_038215215.1 Pirellulales bacterium | reverse complement strand
ACTTTGGCACCCAGTCGTAAGATCAACCACTCATGGGAGATAGCGGACGGTACGAGCCGCCTACAACCAGCCCTTGAATTGGACCGTAGACCTTGAAATTTTCACTCAAAACAATCCTCTGGGGCGTCATGCTCATTGCCGTCGTGATCGTGGCGGTCCTGGCGCTAAATCCCGCTGCAGTGGATGTGGAGTTTGCGACTGCGAGCTCCGGCCCACTGCGGGTCAGCGTTGTGGAAGATGGCAAGACACGCATTCGTGAAAAGTACACCGTGTCGGCGCCGGTCTACGGCCGCGTCTCACGGATCGAGCTTGACGCTGGAGACCATTGTAGTGAGCAGACGCTCCTGGCAGTGATCTTGCCAAGCGATCCGGCCATGCTGGACTCACGCGCGCGGGCGGAAGCGAGCGCGCGAGTGCACGCGGCCGGGGCCGCGGTATTGCGGGCTGAGTCGAGCGGCGAGCAAGCAAAGATTAATCGTGACTTAAACGAAGCTAAATTCCAACGTGCCAAACTATTGCTGCCAACGAAGGCAATTAACCAAAGTGAGTATGACATTGTGAACGCGGAGCTGTTGGTCAGCGAGCAAGCGATTCAAACGACTCGCTTTGAGCAAGAAATCGCTAGCTTTGAACTCGAAATGGCCAAGGCTGCCGTGAGGCATTTTGGGGATGAGGGCAAAGCCCCCTCTGCCGATCCGTTCGAAATCTTCTCACCGATCAGCGGTCGCGTCCTCCGCGTGCTCCAAGAAAGCTCGGCAGTCGTTACCGTCGGCACACCGCTCATCGAGTTAGGCGACCCGAGTAATTTGGAGATTGAAATTGACGTGCTCTCAACGGATGCGGTGCGGATTCAGCCCGGCAGCGAACTGACCGTCGAACACTGGGGAGGAGACTCACCGCTCCAAGGTTATGTTCGCTTGGTGGAACCGGCGGCGTTCACCAAAGTCTCTTCTTTGGGGGTCGAAGAGCAACGCGTCAATGTCATTGCCGACTTCAATGAACCACCGGAGCGACTCGCGCCGTTGGGGGATGGCTACCGCGTTGAGGCCCGCATCACTGTCAAAGAATTGGAGAAGGCCTTGTTGATACCCAACAGCGCGCTGTTTCGACATCAGCGGAAATGGCATGTGCTAACGATCGTGGCCGGCCGTGCCACCCTGCAACCGGTCACGGTAGGTCTGCAAAATGAATCGCACACGCAAATCGTGGCGGGCTTGGCTGAAGGCGAGCGGGTGATTGTTTATCCGAGCGATACCTTAAAACCCGGCACGCCAGTGCGGGCCACCCCCATGGAACTCAATTGAAGGCGTCAGTTCGACGTTCTAATTTGCTTTGTCTGTCTAGCCGGACTTCTTTTCGCCTTATTCACCCATGGCCTGCCTTGTCGCGATCGGGACGTAACCGATTTCCAGACCCGCGGGTGGAGTCACTAAGAGCGCAGGATCGAGGTCGGCGAGCGTTCCAACGGTTGGTGGCGACAGATACTCTGCATCTTTATTCCAGTTTCGATGCAACAATTCAGCTCGCTGCTGCATCGCCTCGCGTTCTTCATCGGTGAGATCTGCGTTGAGCAGCGCAGGCTGATCGGCAAAGCGATACCAAAAGTACGTCACGACACTACCGTCGCCCAGTTGTGTTGTATACGGACCAGACACGGGGCCCGGCGATTTCCATGAACTGCGGGCTTCGTCCGGAGTCACGTAGGGTTCGGGACGCTTCTTTTCGGGGGTTGCAAAGCGCACGTCTGCGAGGCCCGTTTCGGCAGGAACCTGGTGCGCGGGGACGACAATCCATTGCGGCTTGTTGTTGGGGGACTCGGTAAGTCGAAAGTACTCTGGCAACGTGGACAGAGCACCCGAGCTGGAGTCCGTCTTTTTCACCATGTCATCGTTCCAGCGATAGCCATAAGTCAGCGGATCCAAAGCGATCGGATTAGCAAAGGAATTCCATGCCAACGGCACTTTCTCCTCGCGTGGTGTCTGCGGCAAATAGATCCTCCACGTCGTGCCCCCTTTGCTCGAGAATGTGTGGACCGCAGCCCCTTCCGGGTTAATGACACCGCTGACCGGCTCTCCACCTTCGAACCAGGATTGAACGGCGGCACTCAGTGCCTGCCTGCTGTAGGCTGTCACGCGGTGGACGAGCACAGAATCTCCTTCGGCGTTGCGTGGAAACGAGGTCGGCGCGATGCGTGCGTAAGTGACACCTTGGCTGTCATGCGCTTCGACCGCCGGCACGTACTGCGTCTCCATTTGCAGCGCCTTGTTGGGATTCGACGGACGTGAATCCAGAAACATACCAGCCAACTCGGGCTTGTCCGCTGTTACACGCGACCAGAAATAAGGTGTGAAGAAAGCGACCGGTCCTTTGAAGTTGCCGGTGTTCAGGAAGAGCGTCCAACTCTGATTACCGGTCGGCACATTTTTTCCAGCTGTGGTGGATTTGGGAGAAGTGAGGGGCAGTGGCAAGTAGCCATAACCAAACAGTTGGCCGCAGGTTCCTTGTTTCAGATTTAATCCATCGGGAGGCCAAAGGATGGACGGGCTAAGCTGTGCGACACCGTACATACCCAGCGGTTTCTCCCAGTTGCGATCTTTGCCCGCTCCGGGACCATTGGCCCACTCTTGGAAATTCAACGTGACCCCTCCCATGATGAACTTGGGGGTCACGGTAGCGAAGCGAGTATCTCGCCACCAGCCGAGCCCCCCTTCGATGTCGGAATACAGTTTTTCCGGTTCGGGCTTATCGTATTGCGCATGCATCCAGGTACCGAACAAACCCGTTTGAAACCGATTGCCTGGATAATCCTTCAGCAACGGCCAGGCTGCCACGTACAGCGAAAATCCGGCGTTGTAGGACTCTGGAACTTTCTCATGAGGCACCAGTAGGTAGCCAGCCATCTCGGCAGCTTGAACTGTTTTCGGGCCATCATCGGCCCTGATTGCCTTCGCCAACACGCAAGCGGCGATCGCCACCGTTAACCCCAACGCAGTCAAAGAGCATTGTCGCCGCATGTATGTTCCCCGCCGAAAATAGTGAATTGCCACCGCGTGCGCGGCCTAGACCCTTCGTCAGCTTAGTCGCTACGACGTTTGTTGCCAGTGGCAGGTCAGTTTCGGAAGCGTTGGACAAACTTCACGTCAGACGATTACGACCTTACCATCAGGTTGATTCGAGTATCAAATCCAGGCCGCCCCCTCTGGCAAATCGAAGACGACTGGCGTGGCTACCAATAATCGCGGCGTTAAAGCGCACATTGAAATCAAAAAACTGCGTCAGATTACCAAGATTATGGCCCTCGCCATCCGCCTCGACCAAGCCATCATCAAAGGCCTCGACACCAAATTTCTCGAACGCGAATCGAAAAGTTGCGTGGGTGCAAACCAGCAACCGATCATCCGACGCCAGGAATCGCCCGAGCGCGTCAACCTTGCCGCCATCGGTGCCCGGCGCGTTGCATAGATTCCATTGCGGCGAGACCGTCCAGTCTGAGAAAAAACCATCTTTAGCCAGTGGAGTATTGCCAAAGCGCGCGCCGATCGATTTCTCAGGGACAACCACGATCGCTTGCTAAATGTTCTGGCGATAAAGCTTGTCGAGAGCAACGAACATCAGCGCTCGGCTCTTGCCCGACGCGGGCGGCGATTTCAATAGCAAGTATTGCTCACCACGAAATTGCCAAGCGCGACTTTGCATCGCCCGCATCCCCATCGGGTTGGATGTGATTGACTTGCCGTTTCCTGCGTAGCTCACGCTTACGCCAGACATTGTTTTGGGTTTGGGCTGGTTCATTAAACACGAAATCTATTCTAAATGGGTTGGCGGAAAACGCCCCATGAAGTGTAGTTTTAGCAATGTGAGCATGTCAACGAGTTCACAAAGGGCGTCGGCCTCGCGCTTCTCTGCCTCGGCCAGCTCACCAACTAGATCCTGTTGGTCTAGCAATGCAGTTAGCCGTGCATCCAACGCAGGCGGTAGGCTAAAGCGCGCCCAATCTTCAGGTAAATCTACTTCGATAGTCACGGAACTCATTCTTCACCTCGC
>JBBQRC010000608.1:0-4049 GCA_038215215.1 Pirellulales bacterium | reverse complement strand
TGGCCCGATGGTCAAAACACTGTTGGTCAACGGCTCAGATGCCAAACCAGCTCCGTCGATCGAGGGCTTGGAAAAGTTCTGGGTTAATACGGGTGATGATAAAGCAATTGGCGAGTTGATCAGTCGTCCGTTTGTGCTGAGCCAAAAGAAGGCGAGCCTCTTGATTGCGGGAAGCGATAGCCCCGAAACGCGCGTCGAGCTGGTGTCCGAAACATCGGGTCAAGTCCTGCAGAGTGCCCGCGGTGGCGGCAACGATGACTTTCGACGCGTCACGATGGATGTGAGCGCCTGGCAAGGCGATCTGGTACGTCTGCGCGTCGTGGACCACGCTAATGACGCTCACGTGCTATTCGATGATTTCCGCTTGCACGACAAATGATTGCGGCAGCTCAATAACGGATGGAACTCTGCTGTTGACCGGGTTTTAGGACGGATAAAATTTGCACAGCGCGTTCGCTCATGAATCGCAAATCGCTGCCAATGGCGATGAACTGCATTCCTTGAGCGGACCGCTCGAGCGCGACATTGGAGTCCATAACGTGCATTCCGGTCGGTGTGCCGCACTGCTTGCCGACAGCGATCACTTGAGCCAACGCCTGTTCAAATTGTTCGTTCGTCGCTTCAGTGCCATCCGCAGCGCGCATCTGAGCGCGGAGATCGACCGGCCCTACAAAAATCGCGTCCACGCCGGGTAAACTGTAAATCGCGGGTGCATTGGCGATACCTCGAGGACTTTCTGTCTGCAACACCACCAGAATCTCCTCGTTGGCACGCTGGAAATATTCCGTCGCAGTGGCGTCAAAGTTGAGCACATGATGGCTGCCGCCCAGGCTGCGATTACCCTGTGGCGGATATTTGGCTGCAGCGATGGCGATTTGTGCTTGTTCCACGGTATCAATCATCGGCGCCACGATGCCCCACGCACCGGCATCTAAAACCCGTTTGATGTAATCGTGATTTCCTTTCGGAACTCGAGCCAACGGGACGCTACCGGCATCTGCGATCGCGCCAAACACAGCCGCCGCCTGCGCCCAATCGATCGGTGAGTGCTCCAAGTCGAGCGTCAACCAATCGAAATCCATGCGTGCTAAGACGCGGGCGGCCAACAAGTCACCGGTAGAGAGCCATGTTCCAAAAACGGGTTCCCCACGCTTGAGCTTGTCTTTGACTCGATTACGTCTCATCGTGTTTCACTTTATTTTCCAGTTCCAAGCGCGTGGCAAGGTATTGTTCACCCAGCAGTCATGCGGAATCGGCTCGCCTCGATAGAGTTTAACTAGCAATTCGGCTGCCAATTTCCCCATCGCACGAACCGATTCACTATCGAGTCCACCCATATGTGGCGCCAACAGGACGTGCGGTGCGTGCAACAGGCGGTTGTGCGTGCTGGGAGGTTCGATTGCGAAGGCGTCCAGCCCTGCGCCCCAAATATGACCACTCGCCAACGCATCCGCCAAGGCATCTTCGTCCACCAGACCACCCCGAGCGGTATTGATGAGAATAGATCCAGGACGCATCTTGGCCAGCGCTGGGGCGTTAATTATTTTCGTGGTCGCCGGCGTGCAGGGGAGATGCAAACTCAATATGTCCGCGCGGGTCAGTAAATTGTCAAAGTCCACCAGTTCGATGCCGTATCTCTGAATAAACGCCATGTCTGGCTGACATTCGGCGGCGATCACTGTCACACCAAAGGCCAAGGCGCGTGGGACAACTTCCTTGCCAATGCGCCCCAGTCCCAGCAAGCCAAGTGTCTTGCCGGCCAGTCGCGGCAAAATAGTGCGTTGCCAAGTGCCATCCCGAACAGTTTGGTCACGCTGTGGAAAACCTCGCATGACACCTAGCAGCAAGGCGAAAGTATGCTCTGCCACCGACACCTGATTGGTTCCGGGGGTGATAGCTACGGCAATGCCGCGGGCGGTAGCCTCAGGCACGTCGATGGCATCGTAGCCCACACCAAAACGTGCAATCGCCCGCAAGTTGCAATTGCTGAGCACTGGCGCGGTTAGCGACTCGATGCCCGCCAACATGGCATCCACGCCGGCTAAATGATGGATTAACCGCTGTTCGTCGTACAAATTGATGCCCTCGGGAGGGTAGACAATTTCAAAGCCAGCAGCGTCCAGGACATCTTGGCAAGGTTCTTGGCGTCGAATCAATTCACTGGGTGTTACAAGCACACGTGGCACGTCAGGCGGCTCCGATGAAAAGAGTAAAGACGCTTTAGATAGCGCCTACGCGGGCTGCAATCGATAGTCTTTCAGCAACAATCGTCGCTGCGCTTGTGCGGCCAGCCAATCGCTATGGGTGACGACGATCAGCATCGCGCCGTCGCGTTTCGGTAATTCGAAAAGTAATTTGGCGATGCGCGCAGTGTTATCCGCATCCAAATTCCCGGTGGGTTCGTCGGCCAACAGCAGCTTGGGCTGGTTGAGTAAGGCCCGCGCGACCGCCACACGCTGCCGTTCGCCGCCGCTCAATTGACCCGGCAAGTGATTAAGTCGCCCGTCGAGTCCAACATCGGCGATCAACTGCCGGGCTCGCTCCACTGCTGCTTGCGAAGGCCTACCCAGGGCCATGGCGGGCACCAGCACGTTCTCGAGCAGATTCAACTGCGGTAGCAGATGGTGATCTTGAAATACAAATCCGATCGACCGATTACGGAAACCGGCAAGTTCTTTTGACCCAAGTTTGAAGGGATCGACGCCATCCAGCAGGACTTGACCGGCAGTGGGCGAGTCCAAGGTGCCAAGGATGTAAAGCAACGTCGACTTGCCACAACCGCTTGGACCAATAATTGCCAGGTTCTCTCCTCCGCTCAGTGCCAGGTCCAGCCCCTCCAACACGCAGAGTGTTTCTGCCGCTGAGCGAAATTCCTTACATAGACCTTGAACGGAGAGCTGGGACATACGGTTCAGCAGTTCGGAGTGAGGTACTGGGGAAAGGTGTCAGTTTAAATGGTCTTCCACACACCTTGTTTTGCACTAGCGAGCACCGCGTCGCACACGCGTTGCGTTTCCAGGGCGTCGCGGAAAGTCGGATGAGCCGGAGTACCAGTGTCCAAGCTAGTAAGGAAATCCGCCACCTGATGAGTGAACGAATGCTCGTAACCAATTTGCAAACCAGGCACCCACCAATTTCCCATGTAGGGCTGATCCCCATCGGAAACATGGACGTTGCGCCAACCACGGACAATCGACTCGTCACTGTAGTCGAAGTAGCGCAAACGATGCAGGTCATGTAAATCCCACGCCAAGCTGGCATTTTCGCCGTTGATTTCCAGCGTGTAGAGTGCTTTGTGGCCACGCGCGTAACGTGTCGATTCAAACAGGCCAAGCGAACCGTTCTCAAAGTGGCAGAGGAACGCACACGCGTCGTCGATACCAACCGGCGTCTTCTTGCCCGTTTCCGCGTGGACGCGTTCTTTCACAAACGTTTCCGTCATGGCAGTCACATCTTTGATGGAACCATTCAGCCAAATTGCGGTATCGATACAATGCGCCAGCAAGTCGCCAGTCACCCCGCTGCCGGCCGCTTCCGCATCCAGCCGCCAAGTGGCCGCGCCCCCTTGCGGAACGTCGGCGTTGATCGTCCAGTCTTGCAGGAAGTTCGCGCGATAATGAAAGATCTTGCCGAGTTTGCCTGAGTCGATAATTTGTTTAGCCAAGCTGACCGCCGGCACCCGCCGGTAATTGTACCAAACCATGTTGGGTACCCCCGCTTTTTCAACGGCTTGGCACATTTCTTCGCCTTCAGCCACGTTCATAGCCAGCGGCTTTTCGCACAGAATCATCTTGCCTGCTTTGGCGGCTGCAACGGCGATTTCCTTGTGCAAATTATTGGGGGTGCAGATGTCGACCGCATCGATGTCGTCACGCTTGAGTAACTCGCGCCAGTCGGTTTCTACCGATTCGTAACCCCAATTGTCCGCAAATGGCTTCGCCTTCTCGGCATTCCGCGCACAGAGGGCTTTCAGGACTGGTTTGTGCTCGCTTTTGAAGAAATGGGCGGCTTGAACATACGCATTCGAATGCGTCTTGCCCATAAAGCCG
>JBBQRC010000607.1:0-4049 GCA_038215215.1 Pirellulales bacterium | reverse complement strand
ATGCTGCGGCGGTTGCTGGGGCTGATCCTAGTGGCCTTGATCATCTACAACGTCAGTCCACCGGCACCGACGTGGGCAAAGCTCGTGGAACTCGGCTGGTGGAACGCGATCCACGCGCCGCTGAAACGTGAGTGGTTTCAGACGCTGATGCACATTGCCGTTACGACCTTGTGGATTCTGCCCGTGATCCAAGGCAAAGTCTGGCTGCGAATCGTTTGGATCGTCATCTCGGCGGGCTTGCATGTGGGATTGTCGCATTGGTTTAACTTTGAGTGGGTCAACACGCCCCCCAATGCAATTGATGGTGGACCGCTCGGATTCTTGACTTGGTGCATTCCCGCGTTGGTGGGCTCGTTCGCTTGCGATGCATTTGTGAACTGGCACGCATCCGGGACTTCGATCGCGAAGAAGCTGATATGCATGTCTAGTTTCAGCCTCCTGTTGATGGTTTCAGGCTATGCGATCTCTTGCGGCACACGCATCTACGACGTGCCTGCGGAAGAAGTCACGATGCATCAAGCAACTCAGGTAGCGGCCGATCCAGTTTGGCCAACAGCAGCACGGGTAAGTCAAAAAGTGGAAAACGCCGGGTTGCTAGATTGGCTGGCAGAACCACCCTTTGTTAAACCGCCCAGTCAGGCACAACGGCAGTGGAATTACTGGATGATGAGCCAGCGGGCAGGGACACTTTCGTACTTAACATTTGCAGCTGGCTTTTCACTGGCGGTTTACGTAGCATTTTTTATTACCTGTGATTTGTGGAAATGGCAGTTACCCTTCTTTCGAACTTTGGGGACCAATGCTCTTCTCGGCTATGTGCTGCACGGATTGGTGGCAGATGCAGTCCAGCCGTTTGTGCCCAAGGATGCACCGGCTTGGTATGCTTACGGTAGTTTGGGGCTCTATTTCTTCGTCACTTGGTTGATCCTGCGGAGCTTCGAAAAACAAGGGATCTTCCTACGTGTCTAAGGCTTTTGGTTTGATCAGGTACATTACAAGAAGGTGAATGCGCAGATGCGACGCGATGAGTTTTTAAGGCTATCGGCCGGTATCGTGAGCGGCCTGGGTATTCCCGGGATGTTTTCCGGCCGAACTCAGGCTGCACAGCCAGCAGCGGGTACAAGTGTAGTGCTTAACGATTCCTATCTGGTCAAGGGAATCACCGGTATGGCGAGGGCCGAAGGCTGGTTCAACGCCCACTGGGGAGCCTGCGTTCTAGCTGGCTATTATTTGTGTCGCGACAATCAGCTCGACGAATCCACTACTGTTGGAATCAAAAATCAATTGGACATTGTGATTAAGCAGCGGCCGGCACAATTCGCCCCGCTGCCGGACGAACCTGTCAACGAGGAGTTGATTGAAGAGATTCCTCGCGCATTGATTCCGGCTCTTGAAGGGGGCCTCAGGGCGCATGGTCACGCGGTAATCTTTGCTTCACTGTCCGTTAAAGCCTTGCGTGATGTGCCGCAGCTGGCACAGCCCGCTATCGTCAAACGTCTCTGTGGACTCAGCGGTCAGATTGCCAAAGGTCAACCGCAGCCACCCGTAAACGGCGAGGCTTATGCCGACACGTCGGCCATGATTGAAGCCACTTTCGATAGCCTAGTGCGATTCCAAGGTCTGCTGGGGCGTCCGGCCGTACTGCGGCCCAATTTCACCCACATGACGACCCACACCGAAGCTCTAATGAATCTAGATCTGATGGGCTATGCAGAGCTGGCGAGGGCGGGTCACTCTGGCCTGCGCACACACATCTCCGCTCCCGTCCCGAGCTTTGATGCTGCCAGCGTAGCGACGCCAGATCGCGTGACGCTCGAGGAGGTTATGAGCCAAGAGTTTTGGAATGAGACCGGCAATCAGGATCGCTGGCGTCGACCGCAAAAATTGGTTGACAATCCCAACGGCGACTGGATTGCCGAGGGCCATTTATTCAAGCTGTTGTACAGCTATCATCGGCTGATCGCGAGGGTCGAGGACCAGGAGAAAATCAAGCTCTGCAGCAAGATTCTGCTGGAGCGCTACTGGAACCCTGCAGTGCAGGGAGGTTGAAGCCAAAGTTGAACGCGGCGGCTCATTTCTTTTTCAACGGCAATCGATAGAGATAAACGTCGCGCGGGACGCCGTCCTGCTGTGACTTGACGGTCATAAAGCTGTCGTGCTGATAATGCTGTAAGGGAAATTCGTGGCACACGATCCTTGACCCATCTTTCATTTTTTCCAACTGTGGCACCAGTTGGTTATTCATTTCGGGTAACAGATAAAGCGTCACGACGGTCGCTGCTCGCAAATCCAGTTTAAAGATATCTTGGTGCTCGATGCGAACACGATCCGCAAGACCTTCACGTTGCACGTTCTCTTTGGATTGCTGTACTTTTCTGGCGTCGATATCGAAACCTACCGCTCGGCAGCCGTACTTGGCTGCCGCGGCGATGACAATGCGACCGTCACCGCAGCCAAGGTCGTACAGGAGGTCGCCGGTGGTTATTTTTGCCACTGCCAGCATCTTCTCGACGACATCCGGTGGCGTTGGTACGTGGATAGCTGAGTCGGTTTTGCTGGCCGGTGGTTGCTCCGCGCGCAGGCTCTCAACTGAGTTCGCCGAACAGCTAACTAGTAACCAGGAAATCAAATTAAACTGACGCAGTAGATTCATGCTTGGCGTCCCGATTTTTAGCTTTCCGATACCCAGTTTCAAAGGCTTGATGATACACCGCTGTGGCAGTTGCCGATTGGTTCATTTGCACAGCAACTCCCGGTTCGTATCCCGCCACCAGTTCACCCACATCTCACGGCTGAGTTTAGATGCGGTAGGACTTGCCATCTTCATCATAAACGACTTGGTAAAGATCGCGTCGGCGGTCGTTCCAGTTTTGCACTGAACCTGATTCTTTATGGCGTCGTAGCTGTTCGAAATCAAGATCGTGAATGATGACCGTCTCGACATTTGGGTTGCATTCCGCCGCGATGGCATCGCGCGCAAATTCCACATCCGCGGGGGTAAAAATCCCCGATTGCGCGTAGTGGATATCCGAGTTCTCGACGAAGGGTAAATTACCTGTGCAACCAGCGATGGCAACATACATGTGATTCTCGACGCAGCGCGCCATCGCGCAATGCCGCACCCGCAAGTAACCATGTCGTGTATCGGTATTGAAAGGGACAAAAACGATTTGCGCACCTTTACTGGCAGCGATTCGCGTTAACTCCGGGAATTCGATATCGTAGCAGATCTGAATGGCGATCACCCCGCAGTCCGTGTCGAAGACCTCGACCCGATTGCCTGGACTTACACCCCACCATTTTCTTTCGCTGGGTGTAATGTGAATCTTGTATTGTTTACCAATTGTGCCGTCGCGACGAAATAAATAAGCGACGTTGTAGAGCGTTTCGTTCTCGATGACGAATTGTGAGCCACCAATAATGTTGATGTCGTACTTCACCGCTATGTCGATAAAGAAGTCGAGAAAACGCGGCGTGAATTCTGCCAATTGCCGAGCTGCTTGGCCGGGTCGAGAACCTTCTACACATGATAACAGTTGAGTCGTAAAGAGTTCGGGAAACAACACAAAGTCGCACTTGTAGTCGGAGGCGGTGTCCACGAAAAATTCGCACTGCTGGCCAAATTCTTCAAAGCTCCTGATGGCCCGCAACTGATATTGCACGACGCACACGCGAATCGGTTCCACAATGCTGTGAAATCGTCGTTTGGCTCCAGGAACGTGTTCTAAATTCGTCCACTCCAAGTAGGTTGCGTAACCGCAAGATTGAGTATCATTCGGGAGATAGTTAGGTATCAGTCCTTTGACCGCGAAGCCGTTCGAAACCTGCGCGGTTAAGACGGGATCAAAGATCTCTTTCTGCAGCACGCGGTCAATATATTCGCTGGCCTGCATCGTATCCTCGTGGTTGTGGTATCCCGGAATTCTGCCAGCAATGATGAACCGGGCCAAATTCTTGTCACGACAAATTTGCTTCCGAGCGTCGTACAATCGACGTGAGAGCTTCAGGCCTCGGAAATAGGGATGCACCATGATCTCGATGCCGTAGAG
>JBBQRC010000606.1:0-4059 GCA_038215215.1 Pirellulales bacterium | reverse complement strand
GGCTACCAAAGCTCCAACCAAGAAAAAAGCGACCGCCAAGTCGGCTACCAAAAAGGCCGCGACGAAAAAGAAAAAGCCGTTGAGTGAAGAACCGTAAGCCGCTTACTAATTATTAAGTTCGCAGGATGTGCGGCGGGACGCGCCAGCGTGTAAAATGCGGCTTGCTTAGCACAATTAACATATTGGGAGTGACACATGTTAATGCGAATGATTCTGGCGGTGGGGATATGTCTGTCCGCGCAGTGGGCACAGGCAGATAACTGGTCTCAATGGCGCGGGCCACACGGCAATGGTGTTTCCGACGAGACGTCGATTGCGACCAAGTGGTCCAAGACCGAAAATATCTTGTGGCGGGCTCCTTTACCAGGTCAGGGTGGCGCTACTCCAGCGCTGTGGAATGATAAGCTGTTCGTCACCTCCGCAGATGGCGATGATCTAGTTCTCCTGTGCATTTCGGCGAAGGATGGGCAGCAACTCTGGCGTCAAAAAGTGGCTAGCGGAAACCAAGACGCACGGGCGGGCGAAGGCAACTCGGCCTCTCCGTCTCCCTGTACGGACGGCCAGCACGTTTGGGTCTTTTACTCCACGGGTGTCTTGGCTTGCTTCGATGTGGACGGCCACGAGGTCTGGAAATTCGATGTTGGCAAGCGATTCGGCAAGCTGGACATCCAGTTTGGTTTGACCTCGACTCCTGTACTCGACGGCGATGCGTTGTATTTGCAACTGATTCACGGTGTCATGCGTCGCGACGACGACACTCGTACCGGCAAGGTGATCAAGCTCGACAAACTTACCGGTAAAACGATTTGGGAAGTCGAGCGAATTACGCAGGCTGACTTTGAGTGCAAGCACTCTTACGCTTCCCCCTTTGTCTATCGAGACAATCAACGCAGCTTCCTGGTAGTTCACGGTGCTGATTGCACCACTGGGCACGCCCTGGATACCGGTAAAGAAATCTGGCGGTTCGGCAGTTTGAACGGCCCCACAGTCCACAACAAGAAACAGCATGACCCAACCTTCCGCTTTGTGGCTTCACCCTTAGTTGTACCCGGCTTGATTGTCATTCCAACGTGCAAAGAAGGACCGTCCCTGGCCATCAATGTCTCGGATGCGCTGCAGGGCGACGTGACTGAAAAGCCAAGCATCGTGCGGTGGACCGTTGCTAACTCTCCCGACGTTTCCATTCCGCTGTTAGTCGATGGCTTGATTTATCACTTGCACAAAGATGGCAAACTGCAATGCTTGGACGCTGAAACAGGTCAGGAGATTTACTTCGAGCGGACCCATTCGGTGCAACATCGCGCCAGTCCGATCTACGCCAACGGCCACATCTATCTGTGTGCCAAAGACGGCCGTTGCACCGTCGTAAAAGCCGGCCGGGATTTCGCCATCGTGTCCTCCAATGACCTGGGCGAAGCGATCACCGCCTCGCCGCTGGTCGCCAACGGTGTGCTGTACATTCGCACGTACGATGCGCTGTATGCGATTAAATAGAATTTGAATTCACTTGAGGGGATGGTTCTCAATGGTGGTTCGCTTAACGTCCGTTGTCGCGCTGTTTGCCTGCCTAGCCGCTGGGAATGCAGCCGCTCAACCGCCGGTGCTTCGCGAAGTTCCGCTTGCGCCGGCTGAATCGCTGGCACAGATCGAGCTCGAAAGCGGATTCCAGATCCGACTGCTCGCCCACGAACCCCAAGTCGTCGATCCGGTCGATGCTGCGTTTGACGATCGTGGCCGACTGTGGGTGATCGAGATGCGGGACTACCCATTTAGAACTGCCGAAGTTGCGACAGGCCGCGTCGTGGTGCTCACGGACAACGACAACGATGGTTTTTTTGAATCGTCGCAAGTTTTTGCCGACCACTTGGAAATGCCCACCGGCTTGGCGATGTGGCGGGACGGCATTGTTGTTACGCTCGCAGGTCAAGTGGTCTGGTTGCGCGACACGAACGGTGATCTTAAGGTCGATGAACAACAAGTTTGGCTGGAAGGCTTCAGTCGAGATAACGAACAACTGCGAGCCAACCATCCCCGGTTGGGTCCCGATGGTAAGTGGTACATCGCCAGTGGTCTGCGAGGTGGTAGTATCATTCCCGGAGCCGATTTTCTTACCGGCGAGCCGGAGCCGTTGACCTTTGGCAGCCGCGACGTTCGCTTCGATCCGTCCTCGCGGCGAATTGAAGCGATCACTGGCCCGGCGCAGTTCGGCTTGTGTTTTGACGCTCTTGGCCATCGTCTCTTCTGTAGCAATCGAAATCCCGCTGTCCTGGTTCGTTTTGAACAAGAGGATCTTAATGGAAATCCGCTGGCTGGATTGATTCCTAGCGTTGCCGATATCATTCCCGCTGGTGAACAGTCGCACGTCTATCCTATTGTGGACGCATGGACGACTTCGAATTTGCACGCGGGCCAGTTTACCGCCGCCTGCGGTGTTTTTTGTCATGAATTCTCTGGCTCGCAAGAAGCTAGAGCGAAAACTAAAAAGCCTTCTCAAATCCGCGTATTTGCCTGCGAGCCAACCGGTAGCTTGGTTCATTGCAGTCTGTTTTCACCCAATATATTGCCCCGCTCGCGCGTAGAAACTGCTGGTGACAGCCCCTTGCCGCGCGAGTGGCTGGCAAGTCGCGATGCATGGTTTCGTCCCGTGAATATTTTGGCCAGCCCCGCTGGCGGTATCGTGATACTGGACATGCATCGCGCCGTGATCGAACATCCCGCCTGGGTCCCCGATGAACTTAAGAACCGTCGCGACGAGCGTTGGGGCAATTCGTCGGGCCGTATCTTTCATGTCACAACCGCTGCCAGTGATAGTGCGGCGACTATGTTACGCGAAGTGCGGGAGCGCCCACTCGGCCAGCGCTCCAGCGGCGAGCTTGTGCGATTGGTGGCCAGCCCCAATGTCTGGCTGCGCGACACTGCCCGCCGGTTGTTGCTTGAACGTCAAGCAGGTGAGGTCATCGGCACGTTGGAAAAGCAGGCCGTCGATACCACACTACCCGATTCGGGTCGCGCTGCCAGCCTGTTCCTGGCAGCGGTCTTGCAGGGTGGATTTTCGCCCGCAGCGATTGAACTTATTGCTGCACCTGAGTCAAGTGCAGCGGTGCAGGTTGCCGCGCTGCGTTCTTTGACTGGTGGGACCCAGGCCTCTTTGGCTGGGGGGACCCTGGCTGTGGAGAGTGCGACCAGTGAGAAACGGTTGGCCGGGGTGCTCAACCTGGCCACGCGCACTGCCGATCGGGAAGTTCTGCTGGAGTGCTTACGCGCACTTGGCGCATGGCCCCTCCAGGCCGCCAGCCGTGAGACGTTAACGGCGTCACTCGAGGCCAGTTTCGCTCGGCCAGGGGAAGGCTTGGCCGAATTGCTCATCGCGGCAGGGAGTGCATTTCGCAATGAGCCTCAAGCGCTGCTGGTATCGTGTTTAGCCGGCATGGCACAAGCGGATGTTCCTTCCGATGCGGAGGTGCCGAACTATTTACCGGCCGCCGCCCAGCGCTTGACAGTCGCTGCGTTGAATGCCGATCTTGCTAACGCAACGCAGCTGGCACACTTGACGCTGCAGCACATGGCCTCAGAAAATCCATTCGTCAAGTCGGCGGCCATGGCGATGTTAACTGAGCTCACCACCCGCCGCGAAAAACTGGTCGACCTGCGCCCCACCCTCAATGCGGAGGCGATTTGGGATCAGGTTCGTGCCGCAGCCACCGAAGCGGACTCCCCCGTCGCGATTAAGCAGCAAGCAATCATGTTGCTACCGAGTTCACCACGTGCTGCGGATCGAGAGCTGTTGCCCAATCTGGCAACCACCGCTGAGGCGAGTGTGCGGCTGGCGGCACTGCGCGCTTGGGCCAACACGGCAGATGCCGCCTGCGACGCGTTTCTGCTGAAGTCCATCGTCAGTAGTTCACCGCAACTGAAGCCGGCCATTATTGATTTGATCGGACAAAAGCAGGCGCGAATCGCCGCGCTCGCCGCTGCCTTGGCAGCCGGGAACATCACCGCACAGCAAATCGGGGCCATCGAGCTCAAGAAATTAGTCACGCGTGCAAAGGACGAAGTGAA
>JBBQRC010000605.1:0-4067 GCA_038215215.1 Pirellulales bacterium | reverse complement strand
ACCAAACTAGTTTGCGGTTGCCAACCCGTGGACCTGAGTAAGGAAATATCGGTGAGCTTACGGGGCGTTCCATCCGGTTTAGACGTGTCTGTGAGGATTTTTCCATGGAAGCCGACGGCTTCGGCCACCAAGTGGGTGAGCTCAAGGATACTTAAATCTTCACCCGTACCCACGTTGATCCAATCGGGCGGGTTATCAATATTGAGCAGATGAACCAGTGCGTCGGCCAAGTCTTCAACATACAGGAATTCGCGTCTGGGTGAACCGGTTCCCCAAATTGTCACCTCGGCAGCGTCTGCCAATTTCGCTTCATGGATGCGGCGAATCAAAGCTGGGAGGACGTGGCTGTGGGTGGGGTGATAATTGTCACCTGGCCCATAAAGATTGGTCGGCATGGCAGAATGGAAGAGCACATTGTGTTGCCGTCGGTAGTACTCGCAGAGTTTAAGCCCACAAATTTTGGCTAAGGCGTAAGCTTCATTGGTCGGTTCTAGCGGGCCAGTCAGAAGTTGATCTTCGGTGATCGGTTGTTTGGCCAAGCGGGGATAGATACAGGTGCTGCCTAGGAATAGAAACCTCTTGACGCCGCAGTGGTAGGCAGCGTTAATCGTCGCCAATTGCGCGTTCAGATTTTCCGAGAGGAACTCGACTGGAAGACTGTTATTGGCATGAATACCACCCACTCGAGCAGCGGCGAAGATAACCGTTTGCGGGCGTTCTTGTTCAAAAAAAGCTCGAACGGCGATTGGATTTTCTAGGTCGAGCTCGGCTCGCGTGCGGGTAATGATCCGGCAGTCGGGCTCTTGGGCCAAGCGACGACAGATCGCGCTCCCTACCATACCCCGATGACCGGCGACAAATATTGAGGCGAACACAGTGCATTCCAAAAAAATTGCCCGGGAGCATTTCAAAAATTGCCGGACAGACCAGCGTGGCTACTGGATAGAGGCTAGTTTGTACATCCATTTTTGTGAATACAAGGTCATGGCGAGCCACCACTTTTCACCAAAAATCTGCTATGTGGAGGGTAAAATAGCCCTGAAAGTCGGTGTATCCTGCAGCCGATCCGGGCCTAGATAGGGTCTGCCTGGCAATCATCGATCGCTACGGAAATACCCTGGTCCATGAAACGCACAGAAACCTGCAGTCGGACCTCTTTCTCACGCCGGACGATAACTCCTTCGTAGCCCGCAAAGGATCCGTTGCGAATGCGAACTCGCATGCCCGGTTCCAGGCGACTCTCCGGAGCTAGCGGAGCCTTGGTCGCGACCAGGTTGAAGACTTGAAGCAAGTCGGCGACCAACTTTTCCGGCTCAGCGACCGGCAACCAGCGACTAACCGTGCCGGTGCAGACAGCTTGGTAACGCGCCTCTTCTCCACCACAAACGAAGACGTAATTGGAAAAAAGCGGTTCATAACTTGCGCGTAAACGACCGTTTGGAGAGCGGTAGCGACGCTCTATGACCGGGGCATAAAAGGAGACTTCAAGCTCGACCAAATCCCGCATGAGCTTTTTCTCCTGCCGTGACATGGTGTACATGGCCCACCAGGGCTGCGCCAACGCTTGCTCGCTGGTCAGCAAATTCTCGGGGAAGATATCGGTCTCGCGTTTTAGAAGCGGCATAATGTTCTATATCGAATTTCGGCAGCGTTTTTCCCAAACTTATTGTCGCCTACCCGTATTTTAAGCGTTTCGGGGACAATTCAACAGACTGTCAGGCCTGCGCCGGTCAGGTGACTGACAAAATCCTCGATGAGCACGTAGCCTCGACAGCGGTTGGCAGTCCGCTGCTAGCTATCGGCCGAACAGCCCGGAATGCGTGAGCGCAGTGGTGCGGAAATGCACGCAGCGTTCAGCGATCGGAAGTGAATGGACGGCTAGAGATAACACCCTCTTCCGGACTACTCGCCATGGCATAAAGTCGCTTGGGGATTCGGCCAGCCAAATAGGCTTCGCGACCGGCGATGGCAGCGTGCTTCATGGCCACCGACATGCGGAGCGGATCGCGGGCGTGGGCAATCGCGGAGTTCAGTAGTACTCCGTCGGCTCCCAGTTCAAAGGCGACCGACACGTCGCTGGCGGTGCCCACCCCTGCATCAATAATGACCGGATAATCAGGATCATCCTCTTTCAAATACTCGAGGATGATGCGTAAGTTATTCGGGTTTAGGATTCCCTGTCCACTGCCGATCGGACTGCCCGCAGGCATCACACTGGTAGCGCCCGCTTCTTTTAACCGCCGCGCAACAATGGGATCGTCGCTCGTGTAACACAACACTTGAAAGTTGGCGTCGACCAACGTCTTGCAAGCTTCGAGGGTCGCTACAGGATCGGGCAACAGCGTCTTGCTGTCCCCCAGCACCTCCAATTTCACCCAGTTAGCGCCAGGATTCTCCAAGGCGCGGAGGATCTCTCGCCCCAGTTTAGCGACGCGGACGGCATCCGCCACGTTGTAGCAACCGGCCGTGTTGGGAAGCAGCAAGTACTTTTGGGGATCAATGTAATCCAAGATATTCTGGCCGGCGCGATCGTACATCCGCTCACGCCGCACCGCCACGGTGACCGCATTGGAACCGGATGCAGCCAACGAATCGCGCATGATCTCCGGTGAATCATATTTGCCGGTTCCAACAATCAGGCGGCTGGCAAGCGTGTATTCACCAATCTTGAGCGGACGATCTGGCAATGGATAATCTTGCATAGTGTGTGGCTCAGCGAGCCGCGGGTGGAAAGAATTCGCAGGGGCAGCCAAGGCCGTCCGGGTTAGCCGCCACCCACGAGCGTGACGACTTCGATTGTATCCCCTGCACCTAGCGCATGGGTGGCGTGCGCTGGCTGGGGGAGAATTTCAAGATTAACTTCCACGGCGACCAAACGACTTCGAATTTCCGCCAATTCGAGCAGTTGGGCCACGGTCGTACCTGACGGGACGTCGAGCGTTTGGCCATTAAACTGGATGGAAATGTTTGAATTGGACATGGAGGGTTACCTCTCGGCCGATTGGTTCATTCGTCGAACGCGGCATCAAACGCGCGATCGCTGGGGCTAAAATCAAGTCGTTTCGTGAATTCGCAAGCTTCACGAGCGCCAAATTCGCGATTCATTCCCGAATCTTCCCATTCAATACTTAACGGACCTTGGTACTTGATGTCGTTGAGGGCGCGGATGATCTCTTCGAAATTGACCCCTCCACGACCCGGACTGCGGAAATCCCAACCGCGGCGAGCATCACCAAAATTGAGATGGCTGGACAAAATGCCGCTCTGCCCGTTCAGCTTCGTAATCGCATCTTTAATGTGGACGTGGTAGATGCGGTCAGGGAACTTGCGGATAAATTCGACAGGATCAATCCCTTGCCAAATCAAGTGGCTGGGGTCGAAGTTAAAGCCAAATTCCTCGCGGCCACCGAGCGCGTCGAGCGCACGTTCGGCGGTATAAATATCGAAAGCGATTTCGGTCGGGTGGACTTCAAGGGCAAATTTGACGCCGCATTCGCCGAAAACATCTAGGATCGGATTGAAGCGATCGGCCAACAATTTGAAGCCCGCATCAACCATCTTCTCGGAGACGGGAGGGAAGGAATAAAGCAAGTGCCAAATGCTGGAGCCCGTAAAGCCGTTCACGACACTTACGCCAAAGCGCTGAGCGGCGCGTGCCGTCTGCTTCAATTCCTCGATCGCCCGCTGGTTGACACCTTCCCCTTTACCGTCTCCCCACACGTAGTCAGGCAAAATGAGTTTGTGGCGTTCATCGATACGGTCGAGCACTGCTTGACCTACCAAATGTGCGCTGATCGCGTGGCACTTCAGGCCGTTGGCTTCGAGCAGGGCGCGTTTCTTAGCGCAGTAATCGTCCTGCGACATCGCCTTGTCCACTTCAAAATGATCTCCCCAACATGCCAATTCGATGCCATCGTAGCCAAATTGCTTGGTAAGCTTAGCCATGTGTTCGATTGGAAGGTCGGCCCATTGGCCAGTAAACAGCGTCACAGGACGTGCCATATCTTCACTCCTCATTGATGAATAACAGTAAGCGGTCGGGAACGGTCGGGCGACTAAGGGTTGTC
>JBBQRC010000604.1:0-4069 GCA_038215215.1 Pirellulales bacterium | reverse complement strand
CAACTTCCGGATCGAAACACACCTGGCATTTGGTATTGTGGACTCTCGATGGCATTGGCCCGCAAGTGCACTTCCATCGTCTCGCCATTTCCCTCGGAGGAATACACGGTTGCAGTTCCAGTGATTTCACCTGGCTGTTCGGCGCGGAGTATAACGTGAAACCACTCGCGCCCACCGGGTGGCAGAGCCTGCACGCAATTTCGACTTAGCTCACAAGCTCCCTGCGTCTCAATCACGCGGGCTTTTGTCTGCAAATTGCCCACATTCAACAACCTGAACTCGCGGCCGATGTGCGCACCGACTGGCACATTTCCAAAATCAACTGCGAATTGGCCTGCAGCATTTTTGGGTACTCGGTCAAGGACCATTTTGGCGCCCATCAGACAGGTCGAAATCTGCAAGCTGACCTGCGAAGCAGGTTTTCCCAGAGTGCGAAATTCCAGACCCACTTTGGACACGTGATAGCCAATGCTGTCAGAACCACATCGCACGCCAAAGTCTGTCAATTGAGCAGGCAAAAGTGTGCTTGCTGGCGCAGGGTCGAACGAGAAACCGCTTGCCTGCAATAGCTCCGGTCTGATTTCGATGGCCTCGCCACTTTCATTGATCAAGCGAAATCGCCGGGTTGGTGACTGTCCAAGTCGCCAATCGCCCAGCCCAAAGGCTTGTTGATGCGTCACATCCTGATAGTGGAACAGGCCCGCTGCAAATTCAAACGGTGTCTCCAGTAGCTCGGCGACATCGAGGTCCGACGCGGCAGTCACTTGCCGTGGATCCAGCAAGCCAACTTGCAAGCGGACGCCAGTTGGCAAATCTAGCGGTTCTTCGCGGATGGTTCGTGCCAGACGAAAACCGGTTCGTGCGTGAGCCTTCATCAGCCGCTCCGCTATGTAGTAGCGGGCCGCCGATCTCAGCCCATCATGGTCTGTCCAGACTGAACCACCCTTCAGACGACGTCTGCGTTCGCCTTCCACATACACCAAATCGTTGGTCCACTCTGAAATGTTACCAAGCATGTCAAAGAAGCCCCACGCATTGGGCTTTCGCTGTCCAACCGGGTATAGTCGACTTTCAGCGTCATCGCCCAAGCAAATCGCGTATTCGGGTAGCCAGCCGCTCTCATCGCCGAATCCTCGTGTCGTCGTCGTTTGGGCTCGGCAGGCAATCTCCCACTCGTCTTCGGTGGGCAAGCGATAGCCGGTGCGCTCCAACGCGTCAGGAAATTCGCGAACTTCTATAGAATCACCTTTGGCCGTGTATTCATAGCAGAATTCGGACTCTGGAAGTCCCTCGAGCCTGCTCAATTCGTTACAGAATAGTGCCGCCTCACGCCACTGTATGGCATTTGCGGGAATCTGCCCCTCCGCAGGCTGTGGCGAACTCCAGTGATCCGGACTGACTCGCCACATCAGTTTTCTCGTCACCTCAATGATCGACACGGCCACCGTACGTTGAATGTGAACCGTCCGCGGACGCTCGTCCTGAGCCAAATTTTCGTCTGAGCCCTTCACCGAGCTTCGCGATCCGAGTTCGACATCGTAAGGTCCTGGCAACACGACCATTGTGGGCGCCACAGGTGGTTGGTACCAACCACCTGCGAAAGGCAGCGGCTTTTGCTGCAAATAGGGACGAAAAGCCTCCCACTTTTCCACCCAATTCCAGCGTTGAGCCAGCCACAGCAAACTTGAATGCACTTCGCGATCTTCATCCATCAAATACAACAGAGTCAGCTCGCGGTAAATTTCGGCTTTTTGATGTTCAAAGGCGGATAAGGCTTCTGCCCCGCGGGGTTCGTAAACGCCCATCATTTGCAAGCAGGCGGCGCGCAGATCCGCCGATGCGCTATTCCGCAGCGTGGTGACGATTGTCTGAAATGGTACAAAAGCGGGCAGCCAATGGATCAGCGCCGTCCGATTGTCCAAGATCTCCGAGCGTACAAGTCGCCTCAACAGAGTCTCTAAAGTGGCGTTCGAAGCTTGTACTCCCTCAGGAAGTTGCTCTAGTGCCGGTTTGAATTCGATGTGCTGGTCCAGCAACTTGGCTTGAAGTGGCGAAAGTGTGTGCAGAATTCGAAAATCCTGCGGCAAAACCGCCAGACTAGGCAAGGACTCGCTGGCTTCAGAACTCTTAGGAAACGTTTCGCTAAACTTCAGAGTTGGTGCCCGCTCGGGATTTGGCCATACAAAAGCGAGCAACATGCCAACCGTGGCGATGGCTGCCACCACCGCTAACTTCTTCACGCCGTTTGACGAACGCAGCGACGCTGCTTGAACTGCGGCGACTGAAATCTTGGAAGTCAACTCTGCGTCCAGCTCGGCAAACAGCTGGGATGGGGGAGTCGCCACGGCAAGCCCCGCCAACGATACTTCAGGATATTGTTTAAGCTGCTCGAGCAATTGCGATGCGGTCGGTCGATCTGGCGGCCGCTTGGCCATCATCCCTCGAATACTTTGCGCGAGGGTCAAATCAAGTTCTGGCGGCCTACACGTTAAGTCAGGAATGGGTGCATCCCGATGCAAGACAAATGTTTCCACGGCGGTGGCACCATTATAGGGATGCTTGCCGAATAGGAGAAAATAAGCCATGCAGCCCAATGCATAGATATCGGACGCTGGCCCCACCGCCTTAGTATCGAAAGCTTGCTCTGGCGAAGCGTAAGCGGCGGTGCCAAGCAAACGTTGCGTGACGGTATGACCGGCCTCTTCCCCCGCAGCCAGCGCAAGGTCCTTGGCCAGTCCAAGATCCAACATCTTGACGTTGCCTAACTCAGAAAGCATGAAGTTGGCGGGTTTAATATCTCGGTGAACAATTCCCAAGCTATGGATGTATTGCACAGCATGCAGCGATTGGCGCAAAATTTCGATGGCCACCGGAACAGGCAAGCGGCCGTGACGGGCAATCAACTGAGAAAGATTGCAGCCCTCAATGTGCTCCATGGCTAAATAGGAGAACTGTTTAAAGCTACCAGCGTCAAAAGTATGCACGATGTGCGGGTGGGCAAGCGAACCGGCAAGCTGCATCTCACGCTCAAAACGATGCGCGAAGGAACTTGGCCGTGCCAGCAATTTGAGCGCTACGTCGCGCCCATCGTGGTTGTCTACAGCCAGAAAGACCTCGCCCATTCCGCCACGACCCAACATCGCCTTAATGCGGTATCCAGGAACGGAATCCACGGTCAGCCAAGCGCGCTGCGCCTCGGGTTCGCCCATTTGCTCTTGGGCGTAGAAATGGCCATGACGACAAACTTCCACCCGGGCTGATCCAACCGGCTCGGCGATTGTCGTGTGAGTCTGTTTTAGATCAGGCTTCGCCTGGTCCTCTTGCTGGTTGCTATCCAACATGATTGCGTGTTTTCGTCACCTGACATGAGGGTTAAGCAAGCCCAAAATACCCTAACTGTGCGTCGAACGTCCTGATGCGGAGTAGCGGTTCGGGCGGCGTCAAACTCCTCAGCGCAGTAGGAGCGAATGGATCGGGAAGTTGTACCTATTCTAAATTATTCTTCAGTTACGAAGTATGTTGTCGTTTATCAGTTACCAGGCTCATTGGGTTTGGCTACACCGTCGACGTAGCCATAAAACCCGCGTTGCGTCTTTACACCAAGATGCCCCTGTCGCAGCGGTGCTTGCAGGACCGCCACCAACTGCTCAAGCGTTACCGTAGAGGGCTCCGCCCAGCGCGCATTGCTGAGTACTTGCTCGATCACGTCCAAACCGATTTGATCCATCATACCAAACGGTCCGATGGGCATGCCTGTGACTGCTTTCCACGATCGATCGACATCCACAGGATCCACGACATCCTGCGCAACCAATTCAAGCGACGACCTCAAAAGGGATTGAAGCAACCAATTGAAAACGTAACCGGGATGCTCATGCCGTAGTCGCATTGGCGGTTGGCCAACACGCTCTGCGAGCGCCGCCAACTGGTCCAAAATGCGCGGTTGAGTATGTTCGCAACCGACAATGTCGGCAACCGACTGACGAAGCACCGGCACATGAAAATGCAAGTGTGCAAACCGCGACGGATCGGCGACAAAGCGAGACAATACCGATGGAGTGAAATAGGA
>JBBQRC010000603.1:0-4070 GCA_038215215.1 Pirellulales bacterium | reverse complement strand
GATGAGCATCACCGATACTGGTCGGGGCTCAACGGTGGCAAAAACCCGTCTTCGTCTTACCGAGCGTTCGTTAAGGAAGGACTTACGAACTCAGCCGACGGTCGGCAGCGGGGGTCAGACTTGATCTTCGGTTTTCAACCGGGTGAATTGATGGTTTTTCTGACCCGCTGGAGAGTCCGAAATGCCTCGTATGCCTCGCGTGGAGTACTCGAATACGATTTACCACATTGTTGCTCGGCGGGATGGCCGACGGAGGCTGTTTCATGACTCTGGTCATTACGATCGATTCACTCAAGGTCGCGTCGATTAGGTCGACCGAAGTTCGTGGTGCGTGATTGCATATTGGATCGCATGCGACGAGCATCACCGATACTGGTCGGGGCTCAACGGTGGCAAAAACCCGTCTTTGTCCTACCGAGCGTTCGTTAGGAAGGTACTTACTATCTCAACCGATCCGAAGGTCCAACGATTCAAAGATTGGGTTCGGCTTACCTTTGCAGACGTTATAGTGGAGCAACGCTCCGAGAACTGTCGATTGAATTCGGACTTTCTCATCCCGATGGTTCGGCAAATTTGGTGCGTCGAGCGAAAGCGAGACTGAAGGACTCTGCGGAGTTACGAGAGCAATACGTGCAAATCGAACGGAAACTTGGACTGAAAACCGAAGATCAAGTCTGACCCGGGAGCCGCAGCACCTTCCCCCACGCTGAACCGCCGTAACAATATTGATTTTGAGCTGCTAAGCAATCGAATCCATCCTCTCGCTAGCAAACTTAGGCGTTGCAAATTGACGGTCAGTGCGTGTGGATCTGGGGTTGTAAAAAGCTTCAGAATTAGCGACGTTCATGTTAGCGGTCTCCTGCCTTGTTGAAACGGATTAGCTTTTGCACCCGAATCATGGCAGAAAGGCCCCTTTTATTTTCCCTGATTTCGCAAACTCGAAAACTGCCTCGGCGGAACGCCGGTTACACCCTCTGCTAATGGGGCAGCTACTTAGAAATGGATCGACGAAATATGACCGAACAAGAGATCCTAGAGAAACTTCGCCAAATTACGATTCAGCTTAATGAGGACCATCCGGGTCGTGAGTATCTCATTACTGCGGGAGCAGATGGGGTACAGCAAGTGCTATACAGCGCAATCAAAGGAGTCGGCGGGCAAGACTGTGCGAGTTGCTCTTTGAGCGTAAATTCTCTTGCGACTGGCACGTCCGAGACTTTTAACGTTGAAGTATTTCAAGACAAATTTGGAACCGATGTGCGCCTGGCAGGATTTCTACCGGAAATTCGTCAGATAAAGTCCATGAGGGAGCTTGTTGTTCTTGATCACCAGTCTTCGCCATCGCGACTGGTCCTGGTTCAAGATGATAGCGACGAGGAATCGCCAGCAGCAGACAATAAAATCGCGGTCGCGGGGGTTGAGTGTTTTGCCGAATTGCATTTCGGAAGTATTTCTCGAGCCTTGTTCAACCTATCGGTAGCTATGTTGGCAGTAGCCACAACAGAAGTGTAATGCGGAAGATCAAAAAGGAAGGTGACATTGTCGCCTTCCAGAAAATCTTGTGCGAAGGATTGCAACTGCATCACTGGGTCGACCGAGCCAACGAACCACTTACAAAACACGAACTCGACGCGGTGCGCTTGTCAGCTCGGCGTGGTCGTCCACTTGGGGACGATGGCTGGGTGGAAGCGATTGCACGACGCTTCAAGAGCGGAGCGTGCCACCTGTCGCGATTCGAGGCAATTCGATCTATACTCGCTGGCTGCGGTACCCGTTGTTTCCCGGTCCCTTGGTGGCGATAGTTGCTATGTGGTTCTTATTTCGAACGTCTCTCGGTTTGTGCCTCTCGCTTTTCGCCTGCCTAACCATGGCGGCGGATTGGCCCGAATTTCGCGGTCCTTCTGCCCAGGGGCTGGCCGCCCAAGGATTGGCAGCGAAAACCAACGTGCCGCTGCACTGGTCGCAAACGGAAAACGTAGTCTGGCGAACTGAACTCGCCGGTCAAGGCTGGTCAAGTCCCATTGTGATCGGGAAATTAATTTATCTGACTGCGGCCATCCCCCAAGCGGGTAGTGAACCCGATAAGCCTGCGTTCGACCTGACGTTACTAATCGTCAACGCCGACTCGGGACAGCTCATACGGACGGTCAAGCTATTTTCCGAAGCCCCTGCCGCTCCGGCCATTCATCAAAAGAACAGCCATGCTAGCCCCACTCCCACGTGCGTGGGCGAGCGAATTTATCTTCATTTTGGACATCAGGGGACTGCTTGCACGGATCTGCAGGGGAATGTGCTGTGGCGCAATGATCGGCTCAGTTATCCACCCGTCCACGGCAACGGTGGTTCCCCGGTAGTGGTCGACGATGCACTGATCTTCTCTCGCGACGGAGCAGACAATAGCGAAGTAACCGCACTGGATAACACGTCGGGTGAAATCAAGTGGCAGCGAGAGCGGGCCGTCGCGGCGGATAAGAAATTCTCGTTTGCGACGCCCCTGTTGATCGAAGTGGCTGGACGGCGCCAGTTGATTATTCCCGGTTCGAATGTAGTGCAAAGCCTTGACCCAAAAACCGGCGAAGAGATATGGCGTGTCATTTATGATGGCTACTCGGTCATCCCACGTCCGATCTACGCCAATGGCTTGGTGTACATCTCTACGGGTTACAATCGCCCGAGTTTGCTTGCCATTGACCCAACGGGTAGCGGCGATGTGACGTCAACTCACCTGCGTTGGCAGAGCGATACCAATGTTCCGCATACGCCTTCGCTGGTTGCGTTTGGAGAGCAGATCTTGATGGTCAGCGACAAGGGCATTGCCAGTAGCGTCGATGCGTTGACGGGCCAAGAAAACTGGAAAGAGCGGATTGGTGGCAACTTCTCCGCTTCCCCGTTACTGATCGGGGATCGGTTGTACCTGTTGAGCGAGGAGGGGGAGATGACAATTCTTCAAATTGGCGCGCAACCGAGCGTGCTGGCCAAGAACAAACTCGGTGAGCGTTGCTTGGCTTCGCCTGCGCTCATCGGCAGCGACTTACTTATTCGGTCGGCGACCGCCTTGTATCGCATCACCAATCCCCCAGCAGCTCAGTAGCCTTCGGCTCGCGCCATTTTGTCGGCCACTATTGGATGCGTTGTCGGAAGCCGTCTGACATTCTTGCTGTTCAGTCTCTTGTACGCACTAGGAACCGCAGATGACTAAGGGAACTCACTGTTACGAAGTGCTACTTGAGCAGAAGCTTCCCGGTGCGGAGTTGCCGGGAGTGATTGTTGCTCACGGTGACGATGCTTTCCTGCGCAAAGAAACAGTGCATGAGCTCCTCAAGGCTGCTCACGTTGAGCAAGACGAACCGAAACGCTTTGATGGCGAGGAATGCAAGTGGCTGGATGTGCATGACGAATTGGCTACGCTCTCGCTGTTTGCGACTTCCGCGAGGCGGATCGCCATTGTCACGAATGCGGACGACCTGATCAAAGCCGTGCGACCGCAATTGGAAAAGTGGTGTGCGGCGCCGGCCGCGTTCTCGCTACTGATCTTGGATGTTCCCTCGTTTCCGGCCAACACCAAACTTTACAAGATCATTGCTGATAAGGGTTGGTGCATTGACTGTTCGCTTCCCTGCGGCGGGGGTCGCAGCAAGACCGTCAGTCTCAGTGCTGTACAGAAATGGGTCCAGCAGTGGGGCGCGTCGCGGCACGGTTTGAAACTGAACTCCGCACAAGCCAATCAGATTCTCGAGGCGGTGGGGACTGAGAGCGGCATTCTGCATCAAGAGTTAGCCAAGTTAGCGCTGTATGCCGATACACACGGCGTCCTCTCGGCGGAATCGATCAAGCAGCATGTGGGGACGTGGCGGACGCGGACAATGTGGGAGATCGCTGACGCAGTTGCCGACGGGCGGGTGGCCGATGCGTTGGCGGAGCTGGAGCGGGTTTTTGCCGCTGGGGAACACCCTGCCGCCATCGTACCGCAGATTGCTTGGAGCCTCAGACGATTTGGTAATGCGGCGCAGTTGATCCTGCAATCCAAGCGGACGGGTCAAAACATGTCGCTTCAAGCTGCGATTTCGCAG
>JBBQRC010000602.1:0-4070 GCA_038215215.1 Pirellulales bacterium | reverse complement strand
GTCTTGCTATAGTCGCCCATAACGCAACCGAGGAATTGCATCCCGGTGGTCGCTTTGCCAGCCGGATACTCCATATTGACCGCACCGTAAGTATTTTTCAGATCCGAATTGCAAGTGCCGGCACCCAGATTGATCCAACTGCCCAGATAGCTGTGCCCGAGGAAACCGTGATGCTGCTTGTTGCTAAATGGTTCGACAATAGACGCTTCCACTTCGCCGCCAATTTTTGTGGTGTGTCCGAGTGAGACCGCATCCTTGATGGCCGCGTGTTCGAGAATGCGCGACCTTGGACCGATATAAACGGGTCCGCGCAGCAATGTGTAGGGTCCGACCTGGGCATCCACGTCGATGAGAATTGGCCCTGCTTTTGTTTGCGTCAGCACGTACTCCCCGAGTACGGCGCCTGGCGCGACAAAAACGCCGTCCTGCCGTTGTTCGTAATTTCCCGTGGCGATCCGATGTTGCAAGCTATCGTTGATAATCCGCATGTTCGCCGCGATGACTTCGTGCGGATACGACATCAGCTTGAGGGAGCTGCCGAGGGCGGGTAATTGATGGGCAGACAGCAGCAGCGATTCGATACCGGGCAGCACGCGCGTGGCCAGTGACTGCCAGGTCCAACTCGGTCGAACCACAGCGGCTACTTGATCGCCATCCCAGACAATCCCCGACTGTTCCTGGTCACTGTTGAGCAATGATTCGATTGTCTGCAGTGTTTGCACGGAGGGCGTCAGCCGGGCATTCAGCGCGAGAACCGGCGATTGGTCAGGGGGAAGTTGTGGATCGCCGAGCTGCATTAGATCCGGCAGATCCAGCGCGGCGATGGCTCGCAAGTGCGGACGCAACTGGCCCACCAAAGCTTGTCCCGTGCGACGCAGCAAATCCAACAGAGTGTAGGACCCGACAGTGACGCAACAGGCGGCTCGAGCAGTAGTCAGGGGCGTTAAATGATCGACTAACGCATCTTCGAAGACTAGTATCGACACTTGGGTTTGGCTCCTTGCCAATCGACCTATCCGATTCTCACTAGGCCGGGACGAACTCAGCCAAGATAGATACCCCTTTTAGGTGCCGAATCACGGATAAGAATTTTTGTTCATTAAAGGGCTTGCGGATGTAGCTACAGACACCCAACTGCTCACATTGTTGCCGATCGTCACCATCATCGCTACTCGTCAACACAACAACGGGGATATTCTTGAGAGTCCGATCGGCGCGGAGTTCACGCAGCAGTTCGACGCCATTGACGCGGGGCAAGATCAAGTCGAGAAGGATCACGTCCGGTCGCGGTGCCCGTGCGAAAACTCCGTCGCGATTCAGAAACTCGATTGCTTCGCCACCATCTCGAAAGAGGCTGAGACGGTGGTGAATTCCGCAACGTCTGAGGGCTTCGATCGTCAATCTCGCATCCAGCAGACTATCTTCGATCAGCATGATTTCGAGTGCGCGACCAGTGCTCTCCGTGGTTACCAAAGCCATGTTATTCTCACTTCTTGGCTGGCGATTAAATGGCGGCCATTTATTGCCCAGACCGGGCAATCCCGAACCCCTGGCGAATCAAATCAGATTCCAACTGCTCGTGAGCCTGCAGGGCATCTAAAAATTCCGCGGCAGCCAAGGTGAACTCGGCAATGTCGCGGCTAATCGTACCACGGTACTGAGCCTCTTCGGCCCGTTCCAGCAACTCATGCAGTTGCAAATACAATTCGCCGTGCTGCCGTTGAGCTTGTGTGGCGCGAGCAGCAGTAACATAGTTCACCAAGCGACTGCCCTGTATGTAACCATACGTTTCTTCAAGCGAAAATTCTAGGGCCACGGAATCGCGGAGTTCATTCAGAATGCGCACTAAAAGAATGGATTGCTCCCGTGGCTCCCCCTCGCTGGTAAGTAGTTTTTTGAGTTCCTCAAGGTTCGCCCAGTATTGAAGGTTTGAGTCTTTTACTTCCTGCAAAAACGCAGCATTGACCATGGTCGTCGATGCCGAAGTAGTTGTACCCATATTGGCCTCCGAAAATCACCGTTTGCAAGTTGGTGAAAGGTGAGAAAACTTGCCGACAAACCCACTCAGGCACCCGCGCCCGCCAAAGGTTCATACGCCCCTTGTGAGCCCCTGCAGTTGCCCGTTGTGAGAAGTAGCTTCATTCTACCCACTCCCAACTGGTCGCCACAACTCGGGCCACCTAAATGTGTAAACTATGTCACAAAGCGGGCCGAATTTAACGCCTAATCGCGCTCGCAGGAACGCCACAAAGCCATCACTGAAAACGACTTAAGGCAAATAGCAAAAACTCCTATGGCAATGGTCCCAGAACCTTTTCTGCCGCCTAACGTAGCAGCGGCGCTGCTCAATTTGGCCCAGCGGCAACCCGCTTCGCCCGCCTTTCTAAATTGGCAAGCAGGCACGCAGTCGTTTTGCTGGGGGCAGATTGCTCAGTGGGTGGCCTCCGCCTGCCAGTCGATCGAGCGTACGGGAGTCCGTTCGGGTGACCATATCGCCAGCGTTATCGTAAATTCCGCTGAATGGTTTGTGTATGACTGCGCCGCTCAGGTGCTGGGACTTGTGCACGTAGCCATCGACGCGAGGTGGTCCGCCAAGGTCATCGTACAATTGCTGCGCGACAGTCATGCGAAACTCATGTTCGGCGATCGCATTTTATTTCAAAACATTGCCCCAGAGATATCGATCGTTTTTTTGGACTGGTGCCTGCCGTGGGACAGCGATGCCGCTAGCCCACAGTGTCTCGATCAATTGCTGGAGCAGAGTCACGCACATGACCCGCAATCTGCAGCGCAGTTACTGTTCACATCAGGCACCACGGGAACACCCAAGGGGGTCTTGCTGTCGCATCGCAATCTCGTGACCAACGCCATGGCCAAGCTCGACGCCGCCCCCCAGGATGCGACGGACTTGCGCTTAAACCTGCTACCATTTTGCCACGCCTACGCGCGCACCTGCGAACTGTCGACCTGGGTGCTCAGCGGCGGAAAACTGGCCATCGCAACGAATTGGCATAACTTTCTGACGCTGGCCCAAACGCTCCAACCAACGCTCATTAACCTCGTACCCTTCTGGGTGCAGCGATTAGTTCAAGACGCGACAGCTCATGCCGCAGCCGCCCACGGGACGCTGGCCGAATCGATTCAAGAACTGCTAGGTGGTCGCGTGCGCTTGCTACAAGTTGGCGGCGCTGCCTTACCAGAGGGACTATGGAGTACACTCGCAGCCGCCGGTTTACCACCCTTGCAAGGCTACGGCCTGACCGAAGCGTCCCCCGTCGTCTGCTCCAATCGAGCGGGGAAGCAGCGCGCCGGGACGATTGGTCATGCCGTGGCGGGCGTGGAATTGAAGATCGATGCAGAACAACAGCTTTGGGTCCGCGGCGACGGGGTCATGCTGGGCTACTATCGCGACGAAGCGGCAACGCAAGCGAAGATCCAAGCTGGCTGGCTGGCGACGGGCGATTTGGTCGCTCAAGCTGCCGATGGTCACCTCCGCGTTATCGGACGCAAGTCTGCCATCATCGCACTCAGCACCGGCTTCAAGGTCTCACCAGAACTAATTGAATCGCGTTTGGGCTCGTTGGACTGGCTCGAGCACTGCCTCGCCGTCGGTGAAGGGAAACCGTATCTCGCGTTGCTGGTCTGGCCAGCAGTGGAGCAGATACCGAACGCATTTTTTCGCGACGGCCGCCGTCACGTGCAGACACTGGACGTCGAGGCATGGGAAACTGCCTTGGCAGAGCAGATCGCGGTGGAGTTAGCCGATCTGCCACCCTTCATGTGGCCGCGCAGGCTGCGCTTGATGACATCGCCGGTCGATGGTTCCAGGCTCGTCAATGCCAAAGGACAGTGGCTGCGGCAGTTGGCCCTGCAGGCCTTCAGCGAAGACATCGAGCAACTGTAAGCCAACTCCGAATAACACGGGTTAAGCAGACGTCACTCCCTCTCCCATCGCATTTCCCGGGGGAGAGGGTTGGGGTAGCCTGACGAAAATGTCGAAAGCTAGTGACTGTGCGTAGGTTTGTGAGAACAGCGACTGCACGGTTTTTTTGCTCCCTCTCCCTAGTACT
>JBBQRC010000601.1:0-4071 GCA_038215215.1 Pirellulales bacterium | reverse complement strand
GTGCTTTGCTAGCAGCGTAAAGATAGGGGTTGAGCGACGGATCGTTATACATTTTCATCTGCCGATAGGTCTTGTGGCGCTTCTGATTAGACAGGATATCGGCCATCAATTCACCCAGCGAGACGCTTAGGTCCTCTTTCTGGGATTGGCAAAGAGCGATGCGAGTAGCCATGCGCTCCAGGTGTGCAGCATCGACATCGTCGCGCTGAAGCTGCTCTTCGTAATGGTACAACCGCAATGACATAATGCTCAAGCGATCGATGGCGCTGCCAGGTGTCTCGGTATTTTGCCGCGCCGTCGGAACGGGCGTGATGGCTCGACTGGCCAGTTGCTCGGTGATCCAATCGTCTAGGCGTTCGATATGATCATTACGCGCTTGATTAAGCCGGTCGATAGCGCGTTTCACCTCCGCAATCTGTCCGTCGGTGACATCGCGACTGCGCGCTATGTCCTCCTGATGCCACAACTCATAGTTAAAAATGTGCTGCTGGCAAACAATTTGCAACCAGCCAGTGTAGGTATTCTCAATCGGCTGCTGATGCCAAATGGCCACCGTCTGCTCGTGCAATGCCAGAATTTCAGCGACGTCGATCACAGCAATCCCTTTTGAGGTGGCGAGTGAGTTTTAAGAAGTATGGAATGGTCTTTTTATAGCAAGACTGCACGAGTTTGGGCAAGACAGATCGACCTTGCGGGCCTGGGCAAAATGAACTCGGATTTAGCCAAACAACTTTGCCGTTTTTTCCGATAAGTAGCCTTATAGCCGTTTCCCAGAAAACGGTCCTGGCCGTGTGCATCAGCGCCGAGTCCCGCAACTCGGCGCGCACACAGGCTATTGGTCGCACATTAGAATTCTTGTTTGGATTTGGGAAAGGATGCCCAGAATGCGAATGCTCTTCGCCACCAGCTTAGCTGGACTTGCCATGTCGATTTCCACAGCCACCCAGGCTAGTGCGCAAGCGCGCGGCGTAGTTCCGGGAACCGGTGTGGAGCTGACCCAAGTCGGAGACGACTTTGAGGATCCAGCCTGGGCCTATGTTCCCAATAACCCCAAAAGCACCGAAGACATCGACAAACAACAGCGTCAGCCCATTGGCCGGTCGACCAACGGTCGCTGGTACGAGGGGATCAAACGTGGTCATCCCGATGTCGTCAAACGCGTGGAGACTCCACCCGGTGGGTTGGCTGGAAGTACGGGATCATTGCTGATGCAGTCGCTATACACGGGGATACCCAATCGCCCCAGCTACACGATGCACCAAGAAGATTTCATCTGCAATTTGCAATACCGTCTCGGCGGTGCCATTTCAGCCAATCGTTCTCCGAGCGTGACCGCGCGCGTTTTCCTGCCACCCATCGAAGAGTGGGAGAAGCGCAGCGGAGCTCACTTCGCGTTCCGCGTCGCCGTCGAAGCTCAAGCTCCGAAGAAGCCACTCTTCGACTTCAGCCCTGAAAAAGAAGGGGACGACGGCGTCTACTGGCCAGGCCTGTTCATCGTCCTCGAAAGCAAAAAACAAACCAAACTTGATTATGACACCGCTTATCTGCGTGTGCGTGCAAACCGCAGCGGCGGCGACTTCAAAGGGCTGCCCATCACCACCACTGGCTGGTGGACCATGGGGATCTCGGTCACCCCGGACGGCATGATTCATTATTACGCCAAACCTGGCGTCGAGGATCTTACATCTGCCGATTACATCACCTCGCAATATCCGTACGGCCGTCAAGCTCTGCGATTGCGATCCTTTTTCTTCAATGTCGTCAACGGCGACAACGGTAAAGACTGGACGACTCCGTGGATCGTGGATGATTCCAAAGTGTATGTCGCCCAAGGGGGACAGATCGCCACCGGTAGCAACACGACGAAACGCCGCTAGACGACATACTTGGCTGAGACACCGCAATAAAGCATCGTCCCAAAAAAGTTACCGTTTTGTTTTCCCCTCACCCTGCCTTCTCCGCCGCTTCTCCTGCTGCGCAGGGCGGGAGCGAGGGAACGAGTGAGGAAACTTATAGTGTGACGACGCCTACCGCCAGGCGGCTCCCGTTGGCGGTTCCCAGTTCAGCTCCGAGTAAAACATCGCGCCGACGTTGATGTCGCCATCCTCCATGGCTTCGATGTGCGCCCGTACTGATTCAAATCGCCCCACCCAGGGTAAGACAACGCACCAGATCAGGGCTACGGTCACGACACACACGAGTAATCCCACCACGCCAGTGCTCTGCGTGCCAGTGCTCTGCGTGCCAGTGTGTTGATGGGTTGTAAACTGAGCAGCGTTCGAGGGCTGCATGGGTATCTCCGACTACTCTTTGAACAAAATGCCAAACATCAAATAAGCCATCAGGAAGGTCAGCAGAATGTTGAGCGCTTGGCCACAAACGTACAGCAGCATAGGCTTGCCCGTTCTGAAGTAAGGGAGCAATTGGCGGAAGTTGGTATCCAGTCCCAAGCACACAAACGCCAAACAGAACAGCCAGCCACGCAGCGGTTTGGTAACACTGGCGGCGGCGGCATCGACCCACAATTCTCCGAACAGCGACGCGGCCACCAGCACCGAGCACACCACAGATGCTCCAATAAACCCCAGCACGAATTTGGGGAAACGCTTCCAGATTTCTCCAACCCCAATCTTTTGCTCGTTGGCGGAGTCGGTTTCAACCCACTTGGTCCAGTAAATGGCCACACACAAGGCGACTACACCGATCAAGATGTTTTGAATCATTTTGACGGTCACGGCCGTTTCACTACCGAGCTGACCGAGTGCTTCGCCGGCGGCAGCCACTGCACCTGTTGAGTCGATCGTGCCACCAATCCAAGCGCCCCCCACACGCGGGTCAAGCTCGAGGAAGTTGACAACCCGCGGCATGACGATCATCATCACCACGGTGAACGACAGGGAGATGCCAATCGCTAGCGACAACTCCTCTTTTTTTGCTTTGCAAGCTGCCGCAGTGGCAATCGCTGCCGAGACTCCACAAACACTCATGTCGGCAGAAATGACCATGTTGAGCGATTTGCTTTCGATTTTCAGCACGCGTTGACCAAACAAATACGTGGAAACGAGCACGATCGGCGTGACAACCCACGCAATAAAAATGCCTGGAAGGCCAAGTGCCAGCAACCGACCGAAGAGGACTTCTGCACCCAATAACACCAGTCCAAGCTTGATGAATAACTCGCCGCGAACCGCTGGTTTGAGCCACACGGGGGTGCCCATCGTGTTGCAAATGATCATTCCTACAAGCAAAGCCCACAACGCGTATTCAAGGTTCGATTTCTCAATCACGGCCTGAGTGGCCAGCAAATAGGCCACAACTGCCAGCGCAAAGACTACGGAAAATGCTGTTAGAAATGGGACCACGGGTTGTCGCTGTAGCAGCACAGCTAGTCCACCAACGAGCGCGGTAACCAGCCAAGCTCCGAGGATTCCAGGCAAATGTGATTTTTCCGTTTTGGCGTCGGTGAACGCGGACAATGGATTTTCGTTCCAGCCCCCAACTTTCCCAATCCAACCTTTGGCAGGCGAATTCCACTTCGGTTTCTTGGGCTCGCTAGGTTTCTCGGCTTTGGCCGGTTTCTCGGGCTCGATCGGCGATTCCGGCGTCACCGCTGGCTGCGCAGCTTCGCTCACTGGATTTGGAGTGGCCGCCAATTGCTGTGTAGACGCGCTCGAGATTGTGGCCACCGCTCCAAACCACTGTAGTTGCGATGGTTTGGCGGGCAGACTGATCATTAAAGCCAGTAAAAGAATGAGCAGGCCAACCGAGGCGGCGGCCCAGTCGTCGGACAACCCCGTCCGGGAAGGAACCGAGGTGGCACCAGTTGGTCCCGCTGCGGGTCCGGCGGGATTCTCAGCTTGCGGCGAAGGGGATTGATTCACTGGTTGTTCTCCCGAACCAACGGCTGATTGAATCCGCTGGGGCTAAATGCGTTTGACAACAAGGTCGCTATAATAACGGACAACTGCCCTGTGAACGACAGGCGGTGCGTTGAGTGGATACGGCGGGTACGGTGGATACGTAGGCTGGCGGAGTTGTGAACTGGAGCGGAAGCACATGTTGCAGGAGACT
>JBBQRC010000600.1:0-4080 GCA_038215215.1 Pirellulales bacterium | reverse complement strand
GCTAAAAGGGAGGTGCTCACCTACGTCGGATTGTAGTGGGGATTCCGATTATGCCGATGAGTGAGCAATGCGCGAAGCAAATCAATAGCCAGCAATATCGGCACAGCGGCAGAAATTAAAAGTGATGCTTAGAATTTGGCTATTTACATTTACCATCGCGATCGCGTCGCAGGCTTGCGATGTGTTCGGCCAAGGTAACGTAAACAGCCAGTCGCCTGCTACTGCGCTTCTTAATTCCCACACCCCAGGCAATGGCGAGTTCCCTTCCGTCAATGGACCGGTGGTGTGGCAGCCAAGAATCTCACTCAGCCAAGTGACCCTGGAGACGCCCCAGCTTGCCACGTCCCCCAAATCGCGCGCTCAGTTGGGCGAACTACCTACCGTGAATGGCGCATTATCCTGGCAAACCGAATTGCCGCCGCTCAGTCTCGTAACTTTGGGACAGCCCGCTTCGCTAGCACAAGCGATCCTGATGGCGCCCCAATCAATGGCCACTCTCGAACTGGCTCCTTCGCAGTTGGAGTTGTCCGCCTTCGGGACAACGCCCAATGACGATCCGCTTCCACCGACCAGTGACGATTCGCTGTCATTGGCAGAGGTCGATCAGGCCAAGTCGGAGCAGCCGTCGCAGGTGCTCAATTGGCAGGACCAAGTTCTCGTACCGCAAATCGCCGCAGATCGAGCACTCCTGATTTCTTTGTCAGCCCTAATCCCGGCAGCGTTGCAGCAATCCAAAAAGATTGAGATCGCCCGCTTGCAGTCCTTTTTCGAGCTCGAGCGCGTGACGCAGTCGGACGCAAATTTCGATTGGAATGTGTTCACCAAGAAAATGTGGACCGACACCGATGAACCCACCGGCAGCGAACTGGAGGCGGGCCCTGGCAGCAGACGCAGGCTGGCCGAAGATCTATCCCTGGACGCGGGCCTGCGGCGCACGAACAGAGTTGGCGGTCAGTTTGAAGCGTCTCAGAATTTGCGATTCTTCCATACCAACTCGCAATTTACCGTCCCGAATGACCAGGGCATTTCCCGTATGGTCTTGCGTTACAACCAGCCACTGTTGCGCAACGGCGGCAGACTCGTTAACGAAGGTCAAGTTCTGCTGGCACAAACGCAGGCGGAAGCGAGCAATGCAGAATATCAAACGCAGATCAACGACGTGCTGGAGCGGGTGGTTAAAGCCTACTGGGAATTGTACCGTAGTCGCGCGAATTACTGCATTCAACGCGCACTCGTTGCCAACACCCAAGACCTGCTCGTCGAGTTATTGAGACGGCGACGGATTGACGCTCAGCCGGCCCTGGTCGCCCAAGTCGAATCGCAACTGTCCGGTCAATTAGCCACTCTGCGCGCCGTCTACGTGAGTGTTCAGCGTGCACAATATGAGTTGGTGAGGGAAGTTGGCGATCGCAGCCTCGATACTCCTCTCGAACTTGTACCCCAGGAATTTCCACTAGCTCAAGCGATCGCTATGGATGTCAGCTCGGCTTTTGCGATCGCGCTACAAAACCGCGGCGAACTAAGGGCAGCGGTCAAACGCATTCAAGGGACGCTACTAAGCAAGGATATTGCCAAACATCAGTTGCTGCCACAGTTGGCGATGATCATGGAGACGAGCGTAGCGGGTATAAACGGAAACTTCGCGGCGTTTAAATCGTTGGGAGATCAATTTAGCGAGCGAGCCCCCACCTATTCAATTGGCTTCTCCTACGATTATCCAATCGGCAACCGGGCCGCGCAAAGCCGTTTTCGCCAAGCTCAAGTGGCTGCCGCGCGCGAGATGGTTAGTTTCGAAGACGCGGTTGATCAAATTCGCAAGGAAGTGCGAGACGCGGTAGCCGGTCTTGAGGGCTATGTTGGTATCGCCGAAAAACGCCGGGACGCGGTTGTCCAAGCCAACGTCGAAGTGAACGCGCTGCTCGAACGGCGACGGAAATATCCGGAGGAGTTTGATCAGGTGTCTCAACTTTACATTCGTACCTATCTGGACGCTTTACAACGCCGAGCGCAAGCCGAACAGGCACTGGTGTCAGCCCACGTCGAATACTCCATTTCACTGGTGCAACTCCGCCGCGCTTTAGGCATACTCGTTTCCGTTGGCGCTAATTAATCCTGCTGGACTTCGTCCAGAATCGGGATGTTACTTTCTTTTAGCAGCACGGCGTTAGCCAGAATTTTTGGCAGACCGAAGACAACGAGTTGCGGAGGGTGTTAAAGTAATTCATCGAGTGATACTAAGTAGAGCTAAGTCAGTGCAAGGATGTTGAAACCCTATCGAGGTAATTATGCACTCCCTTTCCAGTCGACGCGCTTTCCTGCAGCGAGCCGTAATGGTCTCGCTGGTCTTACCAGCTCTTCCTCAGGAGCTAGGCAAAGCAGAGGTAAACCCCGTCAAGCGAGTCGGCGGTGCTCACCTGCGCACCTCGCTGAACGCTTTTTCCTTTCTCGAATTGCTTACCGCAAACGCGCGCGACCCTCTCATGGGCGTCAGCCTCTTCGAGGTCTGTGATTTTTGTGCCCGCCACGATTTCGACGCGGTCGATTTGACCGGCTACTTCTTTCCCGGCTATCCGCAGGCGCCCACTGATAGCTATCTCCTTAAACTGAAACGACATGCGTTTGATTTGGGCCTTGCCATTAGCGGCACGGGCGTTAGGAATGATTTTGTAGCAGCCGAAAAAAGCGTGCGCCGCGAGGGCATAGAACGCATCAAAACTTGGATTGAAGTAGCTGCCAAACTTGGCGCACCAGTGATTCGCGCATTTGCCGATTCACAGCCACCCTACAAGAATTGGCTCGAAGCTGCGAAAAATGCGGATCGCCAGCTTGTGGAGCAGTGGACGGCCGACGCGTTGCGCGAGTGTGCGGAATATGGTGAAAAGTTTGGTGTCATTGTGGGCGTGCAAAATCATGGAGACTTTATCAAATCGGGCGCCGAGCATCTGAGCCTGCTCAAGCAAGTTGACCATCCGTGGTGCGGCGCTTTGGTGGACACCGGCAAGTATCTCACGGCCGAGCCCTACGTGGACATCGCCTTGATGGCCCCTTACGCGGTGAATTGGCAGATCAAAGAAACCATGGGTAGCTCGCTCGATTCACCGCGCACGGACATGCACAAGTTAATCAAGATTATTCGCCAGGCGGGTTTCCGTGGTTACTTGCCGTTAGAGACGTTGGCCATGAAACGCAAAGATTATGATCCGTTCATCGAGGTGCCAAAGTTATTGGCAGAACTGCGAACAGCCATGGAACTGACCTCGGCTGAGCCGACCGACACACCCTAACCGATTCACTCTCCGGTGCAACAGAAAGTTTTGAAATTCCACTTGCGGCGGCTTCAGGACCGGAACGCTGCCGCGGGCTATCCCATGGTCCACTCACGCTTGACAACTCTGGAATACCGCGATGCCAACCACCGTAATCAACGAATATCTAGCTACCGTCCCAGCCGAACAGCACGCACTGATCCAAGTACTCGATTCGATCATCCGCCAAGGGAATCTCGACCTAGTCCCGAGTCTCAAGTGGCGCAATCTGACCTATCATCACGCGCGAAATGTTTGCGCGATCGTCAGTCACTCGCAACACATCAACCTGCAGATCTGGGACGGTGTATACATTAAGGATCCCCATTCGTTACTGCGGGGAACGGGTAAAAGTATGCGTCACATCCAATTTAAAACTGGTGACAAAATTCGACGCGCCGCAGTGGCCGCGATCGTCAAACAGGCTGCACAGGTCGCCCGCCCTGAATGACCCTTCGATCAATAAATTGTTATTAATTGAGCGAATAGCGTTCGCCAAATGGCACGCGCTTTGTTTCCGAGTGATCCTTAGGCACTAGCCTTGTCATGACCCACATATTTTTGCCGTGCTCGTGCTCGCGCTCGTGCTCGTGCCCCTCCTACTTCTACTCGTGTTCCTACTCCTACTCCCAGTCGACAGCAACCGGGGACACCGACAGCCGCAACCAGCAACCGGGCAGCAACCGGGGACACAGCGCCGAACCAGCAACCGAATCAGCAACCGGGGACACAGCGCAATCAGCAACCGGGGACACAGCGCAATCAGCAACCGGGG
>JBBQRC010000599.1:0-4089 GCA_038215215.1 Pirellulales bacterium | reverse complement strand
AGCGGCCCGTAACGACCAGTTCCAATGGCCTGACCAATCCGCCAATGCATCACAATTGAAGTCAGAACAGGCCGCGAGCCAAAGTAGTACCGCCCCGACGCAGCAGATGATTTGCATCCTACGGGACGCGAGCGGACGCGACCAAGTCGTCACCCTAGACGCCCCTCCATCCGAACTTGTCGACGCCATTCATCGCCAAGCACGTCGCTAGCTGGCGAGGGCAACAGCCTGAAAACGCTTACAATTGGCTTGGCAAAACGTTGAACAAATAATTGCATCGATCTCGGGAAGACATGAAGACCAGTGGGATAGGCTTCCAGCCTGTCAAGCTGAAAATGACAGGCTAGAAGCCTCCTGGTCCGATTTGTCCGAAGCGAAAGTCGTCAAGACTTTCGGAACTGTTGGTTGCCGAAACTCTTGACGAGTCTCGCTGCGACTATAAATGATCGAGCAGTCCTAAACGATCCAGTTTCGCACTTTTTGGAGTGCGGTGATTCATCACCGCTTTGGCCTTCCCTCAACAGTCCAGAACCGCTTGGCTGTTTTCGCTCTAGGTCGCGATCGCTGGGGTGTCACAAAATTCAAACACGGGTGCTGCGCACGCTTGAAAATGAAAGCTGCGACAAGTCGCAGCAGTCCAAAAAACTGCGAAACTGGAACTAAGCGGTCCTACTCGGTCGGGTGTTGTAGGTAGGCAATGAGATCGCGAATCTCCGATTTGTCAAACGTATCGAGTAAATTGTCCGGCATCGGGGAGCGCTCCAGTTGACGGTGTTCGGCAACTTCCTGCTTGGCTATTTCCACAATAGCGTCTGCGCGCAGTGCATCTGTCTGTAGCTTGATTTTTTCCGCGCGGTAATCACCCGCCACCAGGATTCGTCCCGTGTGGATGGTTCCCGCATGAGTCAAGATGACGTCCAACCGATAGTTTTCCGCCACGGATCGAGACGGCTCAAGAATGGACTGCAACAAGTCGCGCTGACTGAATCTGCGTCCTACAAAACTAAGATCAGGTCCAACGCTTGTGCCTAACTTGCCGACGCGATGGCAACGTGCGCAAAGGGCATCTTGGAAGATCTGCGCACCGCGAACTCGATCTCCCTGGGAGCTCGCCGGTTGGGAAGAGTCATGCAAATCTTCGAGCTTCCAGTTGCGAACCAGTGGACGACTGGGCATCGCAACTTGACGCTCAATCGACTTGGCTTCCAATAGATCCTGAAGGGCCAAACGCTCTTGGTCGCTTAAAGTAGCCAAGCTTTCCGTGCGTAGCCCTTCGATAAAACGAGGCAAACCCTCGCCCCCTTGCATCGTTTCGGCGGTTGCGAAGGTGGTAAACTGCTGGCGACGCTGGGCAGTCGTCCAACCTGATCGCTGCTGACGCACCGCCAACAGCCCCGCCAAGCGATCCTCCTGTAGCGAACTGCTCAGCAGCTCATTGACCACTAACGGGATCAACGCCTCGCTTTTCAACAAGCCCAAAAGCTGAGCGAGTCGTTGTCGCAGCCCAACCATGGTCCCTTCGTTCGCCGTACGAAGCTCCGTGCCAGTGGGCCACAGCCTCAGTAACTGGCTTTCCATTTCTTGAGTATGCTCCAGGACAACTGGCGGATTGCTGTTCAGAAAAAGCTCACCCAGCCGGAGCCACACGAACTGCTCCGACAGTGTCATCGATTTTGGGTCAATTTCCAGCCAATGTTGCAGCAACATCGGGACATCTGTTGGTTCTGATGCTTGGGCCAGCGCTAGCGCGGCGTACAACCATGTCGCGTCCGTTGCACTTTCCATGACGCGGGCGCGCCAGCGGCTTGTAGGCATACGTTCCAAAGCGATGCGGGCGCGATTGCGCAGCAACGGATCAGCGTCCGCCAGGTAATCAAATATCACTTCCAACTGGCTATCATTCCGGTGACGCGCAATCAACTCGAGTTCCTCGCGTTTCAATCGCTGGCGATCCGCAAAAGCTTTGGCCGCCGCCTCATGAGGCTCGGCGGTCAACCTTGCATCGCTCCCAGGCTTGGCGGAAACACGATACAGCGCCGACTGGGTCTTGCGGCCGCCAGTGATTAGATACATCGCCCCATCGGGACCCGTGGCTACGTCGGTCACGTTAAGCGGTCGGCCCTGCAGGAACAATTCAGCTTGGGCGCGCCAACCAACACCACGCGGCGCTAGATTAACCGCCAATATGCGACCGTACGTCCAGTCCAAGAGGTAGACAGCGTTGCGATACGGCTCTGGAAATGCCAGCATCGGATCGCAGAAGACCGCGGTCGGAGAACTGCGACCAATCGTCAACACTGGGGGCAAATTCTCAGGCTGGTCATGAAACCTGGGAGGCAGTCGACCTTCGGCCGTCCGATACCCAATGTCCCCACCCGCACCGAGTGCCAGGAATCGTGTGGGGCGATACCAAGGTGTGCCCATATCAAATTCGTTGTCGGCATCGAAGGAGAACAACTCACCACTGGGATACATGGCAATGCCGTAGGGATTGCGCAGCCCCGCACATACAACTTCCCATTGGCCCGAAGAGAGATTCATCCGCAGGAGTTGACCTTCGCGCTGCGAGTCACCTGAGCGATGCCTCAACGGCGAGGTTAAATCAGTAATGTTATCGCGCGGATAATCAACGCTGTCGCCATGAATCGAATATAGCCACCCGTCGGCGATGGTGAGATCATTCCTGCCATGCCCGACGCTTCCGGGGAACTCTCTGAGGCAAGTCATTTGCTCGACGGTTCCAACCTCATTGAGCTTAAGTCGGTAAAGCCCCTTTGAGTTATTCGCGTTGGCATAGAGCCAGCCGTCGTGAAAAGCCAAGCCGCGACACTCTTTTAAATCCACTGCAATCGCTTCGACTTGGGCGACTGCATCGTGGCTCTCGTTAAGCGTCATCCGCAACAGCCCTTGATCCTCTCGAGAGATGATCATTCGCCCCTGAGGGTCCTGAGTCAAACTGATCCACGAACTTTCATCGGCAGCCGCAGTTCTTAAGCGTGCAACTTCGAAGCCGGGGACCGTCCAAAATTGAGCTGGTTCGGTCGCAGAGTCACTCCCAAGCGCCTGCCGCCACTGTTCATAATTTTCCAAAGGGGACAGTTCGATATCGCGCCGCCCCGCTCCCCATAATTCGGGGCGCACGTGCCCTAGGGATGTTACGGATATCGATTGACTTTCCCGTTCGCAATTCCAGGATGCGTCGGACATCCACTGCAAGGTGCTACCAGAGGACTGCCGAATATCGAGTTGCAGTGCAATGGCGGTTGGCCCAGCCGTTTTTTCAACTTGAACTTCGAGGCGATTTACACCCAGTTGCATCCACTGGCCGACGTCTAAGACCGTCAACTGGCAATAGGGGGCGACGACCGCCACGAGATGATCATTCAGACGAATTGTGGCTTGCGCAAAGTCGCAGGCAAACTTAAGTTTTGCGATTACTGGTGGTTCGGCGAGCGTTCGGGAACTCGACGCAGTCCACTGTGCCGCCCCAGTCGGTTCGCCAATCCACAGGGGTGTCATTGGCTCCGCCGCAGTCAGTGAACCACTCAACATGACGATCACACTGGCAATCACACTGGCAATCACACTGACGATGTGAAATAGGCATCGCAAGAATTTCATCGCGTTCCTCAAGTTTCTGATAATCGACTAAGCACGTTGCTCCGACCAGAGCTTTAATAATTCAACTGCGTGTTCGACAGCTTGCGTCATTTCGTTGAGCGAGACGAATTCGAGCACGGAATGGATATTGTGTTGCCCGACGCTCAGGTTAGGCGTCGGTAGCCCCAACTCACTCAACATAGCGCCGTCCGTACCGCCGCGGATGGAACCAAGTGTACAACTCCGCCCCAGTCGTTCGAAGGCCTGCTGCGCCAAGCTCACGACCAGTGGATGACGCTTGAGCGCATCGGCCATATTGCGATATTGGCGCGCTCGTTGCAACTCGAATTTTAATCCGGGAAGTTGCGATTCTATTTTCGCCGCAAGTTTCGTTACCAAGTCTGCGTAGTCGTCGAGCCGCGAGGTCTCGAAGTCACGCAGTAGGATGCGCAACTCAGCTTCACCGACGCCACCTGTCAGATGATACGG
>JBBQRC010000598.1:0-4090 GCA_038215215.1 Pirellulales bacterium | reverse complement strand
AATGCAATCCACGACTTGCCACTCGCTCGTTCGAAGCGAGTCGCTGTCGCCAATCAACCGCCTGCGTCTCTATCGACCAGCACCAAGTTGCGGAAGTATTTGTGTTCTGTCGCCGCTGCCGATCTTCGCACTGACAAGCGGAACGCCACCATTCAGCCAGTGGCGGCAAGTAAGGTTTCTAAAAATCCGGGCGGACGATCCGCCACTTGGCTGCAATGGATTGTTATCCGTAATTATTCGTACTGCGCTGCCTTAGTCGCAAGGTCAGCGCCAAATTTTTCAGCTCGCAGCACGACGCCAGTCTGTTTTGGAATCGGAAAAGCGGCGATATTGATCTGATCACTTGTTAGCCCAGGAATCCATTTATTGCACAACTGCTCAAGTGAGATTGGCTTGACGGCGTAGTCTTCCCAATCGCCCGTCGCGAGCAGTTCCGCGAATTCAAGTTCGGGCCAGATCGGAAAGCACTGTTTGCCGTCGGCATCCGACATCATTGCCCATCCATCGGAGTACAGTCCGTATGCGGCCTCAAAGTCAACGATCTTTCGAACTAGATAGCTGTATTGATCTGCTGCCGGTAAATTCAGGACGGATCGCAACTGTTTCGGATGCATGTTCAAAAACCGGATTCTCAAACGGATAACTTGTTATTAATACCCGATAGTGGGGAGATAACGTTCTCTTTTCGGGGATTAGGTCCCGTTACAGGGGCGATTATAGCCCGCTGGCGGTTTGCGGGCAAGCAGGTTATAATGTTCTCGGATTGCCCGTTATTCATGTTACTCTGAGCGGTGATTTGACCGACAAACGCCCAATATCCCCGTTAAGCTCAAGTTGATATTCTGCTGACGTCAGGTTTTATTGCGTGGTGCGCGTTCAAACGTTGCCTTGAGGAACCCCAGACCAAGAAGGCTCGTGATTGATTGGAAAACTGTGGCGCTAGCCCAGTGAACTGGACTGTCTAATTAGTTCGGGGAATTTCACGATGAAGGATAGTAGTAACCAGGATGGAATTGCGGCAGCGGGGTTGACCAAGAAAGAGGTCGATTGGAACGCGGTGTGGGTCGGGGAGTATCGCAAATTTTCGCGGGTTGCTTGCCATCAACCTGTGCCGGGTGGTCGCGACGCGGTGATCGACTTTCTTAAATCGCTGAAGGCGCGGAACAAGGCCGCATGGATTCGCTTGCAGGCTTTGAGGGCAATTCGGACGCAATTGCGATCGCAAGGTTTACCGGACGATGAACTGGACGAAGTGCAACTGAGACTTAAGCAGGTGGCCGACGGCGAGCGAAAGGATCGGGTGGTATTGGAGCTAGGTCCAGGCGAGCCAGGTGTGATCGATCCCAACGAGCCGTGGGTCATTCAACTATTGCGAACGGAACTTAGGGTGCGACATTTGTCGCTGGCCACTGAGAAAGCGTACGCACAGTGGATCACGCGTTTCTCGGGACGCTATAACCTCCGGACAGAAGCGGATTGGCTGGCAGTGGGTAGTTTTCAAGTGCGCGAGTTCCTTTCGCAATTGGCCGTCGACGGCAAAGTAGCGGCCAGCACACAGAATCAGGCTTTTAGCGCATTGCTGTTCGTGTTTACGCACATTCTGAAGCGTGACCTTGATGCTAATGACGTCATTCGGGCGAAGCGACCTGAGCGTTTACCGATGGTGTTAGCTGAAGAGGAAATCGAGCAGTTATTTTCTTTCATGGAAGGGACGGAGCTACTGATGTGCCGGATGTTGTACGGAACAGGCATGCGCAGTAACGAGTGTTTGCGTTTGCGTATCAAGGATATTGATTTTTCGATGAACCAAATCTTGCTGCACAGCGCCAAGGGTGCGAAAGACCGCGCGGCTATTCTGCCGGATTGCGTGCGTGACGAGTTGGCTCAACGAATCGAGCGTCGGAGACGGCAGCATGAGCAGGATGTTGCTGACGGATACGGTGCGGTGTATTTGCCATTCGCGCTCGCACGCAAGTATCCCAACGCAGAGCGTGAGTTTGGTTGGCAATACTTCTTTTCGGCGTTGAGGTTATCTCGCGATCCGCGTAGTGGTCGGGTGCGGCGCCATCATTTGCACAAGGACTGGCTGTCGGAACGATTCAAGGTGGCAGTCAAAGCGGCGCGCCTGAGCAAACCCGCGACTCCACACACTTTGCGTCACTCGTTTGCAACTCACCTTTTGGAGGCAGGGGTCGATGTCCGTACGATCCAGCAGTTGTTGGGACACAAGGATTTGAAGACGACGATGATCTATACGCACGTAATGCGTTCCGGAGTTACCGGTGTGATGAGTCCGTTGGATCGATTGAATTCCAAAACGACTAACCACCGCGAAAAGAACACCCACCGTAAGCCGAAATGACACCGTGTCTTGGATGCGTTCCTTTGAAACGTAACTGCCCGGGTAGCTTGTCGAAGTCCAGCGCTGACTTAACAATAACTCAAAGCGATCAATGGGTTCGCCAGCGGGCGGCAATAGTCATCCTTGCGCTCTATGCTCAGGTGACTGATTGCATAGATGCTCCAGCTTCCTGGGTGTTCCCAGCACACGCAGGGCCGTCCGGCAATCGACTCGTCACCATGTACCCCAAATCAAGACGGAGCTGGTAAATTCGGGCGAGTTGAGGCAAAATAAGTGTCCTACGGGAGTGTTACGGTAGACATGACCGTTATTCAGTGGTACTCGCCGATTCCAGCGCGCTCCAGCGCCAATCGAAAACCAAACCTCTCAGCCTCAGGAAATACGATGATCACGCAGCGAATTCTCACACCGCTACTGTGTTTTTTATGCGTGATCGCCAGCACTTTGACCGGTGTGGCACAGGACAGCGCTAAGAAGAAGCTGGTCATCGTGGCAGGCAAGCCGTCACATCCGCCGCGCATGCATGAATTTAATGCGGGCGTGCAATTGCTTGCCAAGTGCATGCGGAATCATCCTGGTGTGGAAACTCAATTTGTACTGAATGGGTGGCCCACCGATGAGTCGGTGTTTGACGGTGCGGCGGCCGTTGTTTTCTATATGGATGGCGGCCCTAACCACGAAGTGGTCAAGGAAGATGGACGGCGGCTGAAAATGGTCGACGCGTGGACCAAGAAGGGGGTTGGTATTGGCTGCATGCATTACGGAGTGGAAATTGTCCCAGCCCAGGCAGGGGCGGAATTCAAGCGTTGGATTGGGGGACACTACGAAAACATGTTTTCCTGCAATCCAATTTGGGAACCTGCCTTCGCACACTTGCCAGAACATCCGCTGACGCGCGGCGTCAAGCCATTCAAAATCTCGGATGAATGGTATTTTAATATGCGATTTGTTTCGGACATCCCCGGCAACGTCGCCGCAGAAAAGGAAGGGCTGAAATTTGTACCCATCTTGGTTGCGGTCCCTTCTGACGATGTGCGTGACGGACCCTACGTTTACCCCAAAGGCCCCTATAGTCACATCCAAGCTAACAGCGGCAGAGCTGAGGCAATGATGTGGGCTGTGGAACGACCCGATGGTGGTCGCGGCGTCGGTTTTACGGGTGGCCACTTGCATGACAATTGGAAAAACGATGACTTTCGTAAGGTAGTGCTCAATGGCATGGCTTGGCTATGCAAGGCGGATGTACCTACCGAAGGAATTGCGTCAACGGTCTCCGACGAAGACATCAACGTCAATCTTGATCCCAAGAGCAAGAAATAGCATCGGTCAAGCGTCTCGCAGAGCACGTTACTGGGAGCCGAAAGTGTTTTCCGGCTCTTGTTTTCCAACTTCGAAAATGAATCGCTTCAAAGACTAACCTAACATGGTCGTTCTGCTTGTTGCCGTCGGTTCACTGGTTCTCTACCTCATCGCCTACAACACCTATGGCAGTTGGCTTGCGAAGCGCGTGTTTGAGATCAATGCCAATGCCGAAATGCCCAGTTCACAACTGCGCGATGACAAAGACTTTGTGCCGACGGGGCGGATGGTCGTCTTTGGGCATCACTTTACGAGCATTGCTGGAACCGGTCCTAGTGTTGGCCCGGCGATCGCGATCATGTGGGGCTGGGTACCGGCACTGGCTTGGATACTTTTTGGCTCGATTTTCATTGGAGCCGTGCACGATTT